>JBARBA010000616.1:0-7095 GCA_049792555.1 Anaerolineales bacterium | reverse complement strand
ATCTTCACCACCATCACCCAAAACCTGATCCTGCGCTGGGTCCCGGAAAGCGAACTTTATGACCTGTACCTGGCGCTGCGCGAACTGGAACTGAGCGAGTCGGGTTCCTATCGCCTGTGGAACGTGGTCGGCTGCCCCGGCGCGGACACCTGCAACCTGGCAATTACCACATCCCACCAGCTTACCCTGGAGCTTTCCAAACGCCTGCGCAGCAGCATGGCCGACCTGGGCTTTGCCGAAGACCTGAAAGATGTCGATATCAAAGTCAGCGGCTGCCCCAACTCATGCGGCCAGCACCACATCGCCGCCATCGGCTTCTACGGCGGCGCGCGCCGCCTGCACGGCGAACAAGTGCCGCACTACATGATGCTGCTCGGCGGACGGATTGGCACCGGCAGCGCCGTCTTCGGCACACCCATCATCAGCATCCCCGCCAAGCTCATCCCCGATGCGGTGCGACGTGTGATCGATTTTTACCGCGAACAACGCGCCGAAGGCGAAACCTTCCACCAGTGGATCGACCGCATTGGCCCGGCTACCATGAAAGATAAATTCAACGACCTGCGCGATGTGCCCGAATTGGCCGTAGCCGCCGATCTCTACAAAGACTGGGGCCAAAAGGCGCAATTCAAGCTCCAGGTTGGCGAAGGCGAATGCGCTGTATAGTACAAGGATGAAGGCAGAAAGATGAAAGATGAAGCCAGGGCAAGGCTATCTTTTCATCCTTCATCCTTTTTCATCCTTGTTTGGATCAGGAAAATAACATGACAGGCAAAGTTTACCTTGTAGGCGGCGGTCCGGGCGACCCCGACCTGATAACGGTCAAAGGATTGAGACTGCTCCGTAACGCGGATGTGGTGCTCTATGACCGCCTGATCTCGCCGGACTTATTGAACGAAGTGCGGGCGACGGCGGAACTCATCCCGGTTGGGAAAGCTCCCGGTCAACATGCGGTTACTCAAGCTGAGATCGACGCGCTGCTGGTCGCCAAGGCTCAGACAGCCGAAATCATCGTGCGACTCAAAGGCGGCGACCCGTTCGTCTTCGGTCAGGGCGGCGAGGAATGCCAGGTATTGGCCCAGGCAGGTATCCCGTTCGAGGTGGTGCCCGGCATATCGAGCGCCTTCGCCGTCCCGGCCTATGCCGGTATCCCGCTCACCCACCGGGATTACGCCAGCCAGTTCACCGTCGTCACCGCCCGCGACCGCGACGGCAACCTGCCAGACTGGGACAACCTGCCGCGCCAGGGCACGCTCGTCTTCCTGATGGGCGTCGCCCGCCTGCCCGAAATTGCCGCGGGCCTGCAATCGCGCGGCTGGGCCGCCGAAACCCCGGCTGCCGTCATACACCGCGGAACGACGCCCGACCAACAGGTTGTCGTCAGCACGCTGGACCAAATTTCAGTACAGGCGGCTCATCTTAAATCGCCGAGCGTGATTGTTGTCGGCGAGGTTGTATCCTTGAGCGCGCCCATACACTGGTTCTCGCCAGAACCAGCATTTTCTTAATTGGAGCCTTGACATGACCAACCCTTCAACACGCCTGGAGCAAGCCCCGGCCATACCCTACGGGCACGATGTCACCGACATCAAAACCGCTGAGTGGACTGCTGAAACGCTCAAAACCATCAGCGACAGCTACGAAGGACGCCCGCCAGAAGAAATCATGCGCTGGGGTTTTGACACTTTTGCGCCGCACATCGCGCTGGCGACCGGTTTCGGCGCGGAAGGTGTTACACTGATGCACATGGCCTCGCAGATCTACCGCGAAGCGACCATCTTTTACCTGGATACCGACCTGCTCTTCAAAGAGACCTACAAACTGCGCGACCAACTGGCCGAACGGCTGGGCATCAGGTTCACCCGCATCCACTGCGGCGTATCGCTCAACCAGCAGGCCGCGGAGCACGGCCCCGCGCTATGGGCCAGCGACCCAAACCTGTGCTGCCAGATCCGCAAGGTGCGGCCATTGCGCGAGTACCTGTCCACCCAAAACGCCTGGATTGCCGCCGTGCGCCGCGACCAGACCAAGGCCCGCGCCAACACCGGGCTGATTGCCTGGGATACAGCCAACGGTCTGGTAAAATTGAGTCCGCTGGCCGCTTGGACGAACGATCAGGTCTGGGATTACATCCGCGCAAACGACCTGCCCTACAACCCTCTGCACGACGAGGGCTACCCAAGCATCGGCTGTTGGACCTGCACCCGTCCCGTCGCCGAAGGCGAAGACCCGCGCGCCGGACGCTGGGCCGGTTTCAACAAGACCGAATGTGGCATCCACCTGCAGCCGAAGAGCCAATAGACAAACTGTCAAAAGTCTGCCCTACATTAAGGGTTGTTTACCCAATATCAGGACTTATGCAGTTTGGCAGGGCCGAACTGGGTAAGTCCTGATGTCTATTAAGTATTCACCACCTTTTCGCCCCAAACACGTTTTACCGCAAAGACTTAAGGTTTTCCTTCGTGATTTTCGTGCGCTTCGTGGATGATTGACTTTAAACTTTGCCCATCAACAAATATAAGTATTGGAATAAACCATGCGCTACTATCCTGTTTTCCTCAACTTGACCGACAAACCGTCCATCATCGTGGGCGGCGGGATGATTGCCGAGGGCAAAGTGACCGGCCTGCTCGAAGCCGATGCAAAAGTCGTCATCATTGCCCCTGAAGTCACGCCAGCCCTCCACGCGCTGGTCGAAAGCGGCAAAATCGCCTGGGAGCAGCGCGCCTACCGCGACGGCGACCTGGAAGGGGCCGCCATCGCCATCAGCGCCACCGACGACCCCGAAGTCAACCACCAGGTCTGGGACGAGGCCAACCGGCGCGGCATCCTGATCAACGTCGTGGACGACGTGCCCTACTGCAACTTCATCGCCCCGGCGCTTGTGCGTCGCGGCGATATTACGATTGCCATCTCCACCAACGGCAAAATGCCCGCGCTGGCCGCCCACATGCGCCGCGCAATGGACAAATCCTTCGGCGACGAATACCTCCAGCTTTTGGAAATGACCTCCCCCATGCGCGTCGAACTGGGAGCCAAACATCTCTCTTACACCACCCGCCAGAAGTTGTGGCGCAAACTGTTCGACGAAACGGAACTGATCGATTTGGTGCGCCAAGGCCACAAAGAAGCCGCCCGCAAATTGGCCCGGGAGGTGCTGGGATTATGAATATGATCATCTGCATCGGTCTTTCGCACGCCACGACGCCGATTGCGCTCCGTGAGCGTTTTTGCCCTCCCGAAAATACGCTGAAAGAATTTATGACTGTCAGGAACGGAATAGAGGAATATGCGCTTCTCTCCACCTGCAACCGTCTGGAAGTGTACGCCGTGCTGCCCGGGCCGGACGAAAGTTGCCTGCTGACCCTGTTCGAAAACGTTAGCGGCCTGAACTGCGAATTTTTCACCGATTGCATCTACCGCTACACGAACCAAGACGCCGTCCGCCACCTGGCGCGCGTCGCCACCGGGCTGGATTCGCTCATCGTCGGCGAAAGCCAGATCCTTGGGCAAGTGATCGACGCCCTGGAAACCGCCCGCCAATGCGGCATCACCGGCCCTACATTGAACGCCGTCTTTCGTAGCGCCATCCACGCCGGAAAGCGCGCGCGCAGCGAAACCGAGATCAACCGCAACCCGGTCAGCATCAGCTCGGTGGCTGTACGGCTGGCCCAGGATGCGCTCGGAGACTTGAGCCGGGTGCGCGTCCTGGTCATCGGCGCGGGTGAAATGGCCGGGCTGGCCGTCGAAGCCCTGCAGCAGCGCGGCGTCGCGCAGATTACAGTCGTCAACCGCACCTTGAAAACGGCCCGGGCGCTGGCCGAGCGTTGCGCAGGACAGGCATTCAGCCTGAGCCACCTGGATGAAGCGCTGGCAAACACCGACCTGGTGATCGCCTCGTCGGGCGCGCCCTATATCGTCGTCACTCCAACCTTGCTGCAGCGCCTCGCAACCGCGCAAAGCGCGCCGCGCAAGCACCCCCTGGTCTTCATCGACATTGCCGTGCCGCGCAACATCAGCCCCGAAGTAACCTACCTGCCAGACGTACTCTATTACGATATCGATTCATTGACCACCGCCCTGGACGAAGGCCTGGCCGGGCGCGAACGCAGCATCCCGCAAGTCAAAGCCATCATCGCCGAAGAAGTGGCCGCCTACCAGGAATGGGAACGGCAACAACAGGTGGCCCCGATCATCGCCAGCCTGTACGCCAAAGCCGAGGTCATCCGCCAGGCCGAGATCGAGCGCAGCCTGCGGCGCTGGCCGAACGCCGGAGAATCCGAACGCAAACGACTCGAAGCGCTGACCGAAGCCGTCATCAACCGGCTGCTGCACCAGGCCATCCTCCACCTGAAAGCCAATGCGGGCGAGGAACAGGCTACCCAGTACGCCGCCATGCTCCAGGAACTTTTCGCCCTGGATTTCTCGATTTAGCCGGAGCCATTATGCCCGAAGTGCGGATTGGTTCACGCGGTTCAGCCCTGGCCCGCCGGCAGACAGACTGGGTGCTCACCCAACTGCAACAGCGCTGGCCCGATTTGAAGTGCCGGGTTGAATATTTCAGCGCCGCAGGCGACCGCGCCGCAGACCGCCCGCTGCCGAAATTCGGGGAACAAGGGGTTTTTACCGGCGACCTGGCCCATGCCCTGCAAGACCGAAAAATCGACCTCGCCGTCCACTCGCTCAAAGACCTGCCGGTGGACGAAACTCCCGGCCTGACGCTTGCCGCCATCTGCGAACGCGCCGATGCGCACGACGCGCTGGTGGTCGCCGACCCACCTGCCCCAGGGGTGTCAGCTTACACGTTAACAACGCTCCCGGCCCACGCCCGCGTGGGCACCAGCAGCCTGCGGCGCTCGGCCCAACTGTTGGCCGCCCGCCCCGACCTGGACGTGCTGCCGATCCGCGGCAACATCGACACGCGCATCCGCAAGACGCTTGAAGGACAATATGACGCCATCCTGCTGGCGGTGGCAGGCCTTGCGCGCCTGGGGCTGGAACATCATATTGTCGAAATACTGCCGTTTGACGTGATGCTGCCCGCGCCCGGTCAGGGTGCATTGGCCGTCCAGTGCCGCGCCGATGACGTTGCCCTGGTCGAGCGCCTGGCGGCGCTCGACCACCTGCCGACGCGCAAAGGCGTCAGCGCCGAGCGCGCCTTCCTGAAAGCGTTGGGCGGCGGGTGCCAGGCCCCGATTGCGGCCTACGGCAGAGTCACCGCGCAAGGTGAGTTGAAATTATGCGGCCTGGCGCTCTCACCCGACGGCCAGCAAGCCATCCACGTCTTCAACAAGGGCGACGACCCGCAAAAACTCGGCGCAGCCCTTGCGCAGGAAGCCTTCGACATGGGCGTTGCGGCATTGCTGCCATGAAAACGCTGCTGGACAAACACATCCTGGTAACTCGCGCGCAGAAACAGGCGGCGGCCCTGTGCGACGCATTGGCCGCCGAGGGGGCGCTGCCGGTCCCCTTTGCCACCATCGAAATTTCGCCGCTCGAAGACTCCACCCGCCTCGACACCGCCCTGGACAACCTGGCTGCCGGGCAATACGCCTGGGTGATTTTCACCAGCGTCAATGGCGTGGACGCCTGCCAGGAGCGCATGTTACTGAGCGGCGTGGACCCCCAAATTTTTGACGCCGCCCGCGTGGCAGCCATCGGCCCGGCCACTGCCGCCGCGCTGCAAAACCTGGGGAAACGCGTCGACTTTGTGCCGCAAGAATACGTCGCCGAGCGCATCCTCGACGGGCTGGGAGACGTGGCCGGGAAGCGCATCCTGCTGCCGCGCGCCGAAGTCGCCCGCCCGGCGCTGGCCGAGGCGCTGATCCGGGCCGGGGCCAGCGTGGACGAAGTCCCGGTCTACCACACGCTCCTGCCGCCGCCCGATCCGCTTGGGCTGGCGGCCCTGCGCCAGGGCGTGGACGTAATCACCTTCACCAGTTCGTCCACCGTGCGCAATTTTGTCTCGCTGGTGGGGGTCGAAACCGGCGCGGCGCGCATCGCCTGCATCGGCCCCATCACGGCGCAGACCGCCCAATCCCTGGGCCTGCCGATCCACATCGTCGCCAGGGATTACACCATCCCCGGACTGGTACAGGCCATCAAAGAGTATTACGAGGCCAAACCCTGACATCCCCATCCGCAAGGAATTATGCGTACCGCGATGCACAAGTTGAGCCGCCTTGAGACGCCATAGAGGTAAACTGTGACAGACATCAACAACCAGATTGATTATTGGAACAAAGTTGCGCGGGAAAAAGAGTTTACTCACCCCGTCAATATGCCGCTATTGCGAACTCACATCTCCTTGAGCAGCAAAATTCTTGACTATGGCTGCGGCTATGGGCGCGTCTGTCAAAAACTGGCAGAGGCAGGTTACGTCAACATTATCGGCGTAGACTCTTCGGCTGAGATGATTCGACGCGGGCGTGAACAATACCCCGGGCTTTCGCTTGAGGTTCTTTCAGGTTCGGGGCTGGATTATCCTGCTTGCTCCTTCGATGCGGTTTTATTGATAGCGGTTTTGACTTGTATTCCAACGGATACAGGCCAAAAAAGTTTGCTCAATGAGCTAACACGCATTCTTCGGCCAAAGGGCATGATTTATATCAGCGATTATGTCCTGCAAGACGATGAACGCAATCAACAACGTTATCAACAGAATGCGGAAGAATTTGGCGTCTATGGCGTATTTCGACTGCCGGAGGGGACGGTAGTGCGTCACCATTCAATCGATTGGATACATACCCTGACATCCGGTTTTGAAACGCTGGACCTGGTATACCCTGAGGTGGTTACAATGAATGGGCATAAGGCCAAGGCATTTCAGTATTTGGGGATCAAGCGAGAGATTTCTCCGTCGTAGCGCAGCCAACACCGGTTCCAACGGCTCCGCCGTTGAGCCATTGCGTTGGCCGCCGTCTTGGGTAGGGGGTCTGCTCATCACGTTTGACTCTCTACAAACCACCCCTTATCGAGTCTCATAAAGTCGTATCACCAGCATATGCGGAGCTAAATCCAAGACTGTTTAGTTTAGCGAATGACCATGATAGCCTTTTCTGTGAAACAGTCCAACGGACTTCGTAGGATAGCCCG
>JBARBA010000615.1:0-3107 GCA_049792555.1 Anaerolineales bacterium | reverse complement strand
GGTCTAGCCACCCGACAGTTTGAAATTGAGGTGGTTGAGTAGCTCCGAACGACAGTGAGGAGCGTACACTGCACCGAACGCAGTGCAGGTGTCGAAACCACATGCGACAGGCATTTTTAGGTTATTGTTGGTTTCGATAGGTTGTTGAGCTTGTCGAAACACGCCCGGAAAGCGCCGCCTACTCAACCACCGATTATTGAGATGATACGTTTGTAGAATCAAAAAAACCAGCAGAAATTCTGCTGGTTTTTTTCAAAGTAGATGGAAATTATGCCCAACCCTGTTTCTTGATAAAATCGGTGATGAAAGGCACGCTGACGGCTTCGCCTTGATAAGCCTTCCAACCAATATAGATCATGTAGATGGTTCCGGCAAGACCGGTGCAAGCGCCGATGAAGAGGACGGGGACTAAAACACTCGCGATGACGCCGTTGATGATGGCCAGGATCAGCCCTTGAATGGAGTGGAGTTTGATATAGGGACGAGCCTTTTTGTCCTCCATCAGCAAAGCCACAATGGCGATGATCCAGCCAACAATCGGCATATAGGCCAGCAGCGCCCACAGTTTATCATCGCTGGTAAGTTCGGTGTTCACTTGGTTTGACATGGTAGAGCCTCCTCTTTCGGGTTAACATCAGGTTGAATTGGATTACTACGATTGTACATCGTAACTCACCAAAAATCAACCGGCCTGCACCCCATATTCTTCCCATCCAGGAACATATCCATTTTCACAGACGGGTGGTTTCGGTAGGTTGTTGAGCTTGTCGAAACACGGCAGCGGGACAGCACCGCTGCCTACCAACCATCGATTATTGAGAAGAAGCTACCGCACAGCGGTAAAAGCAAAGTAGAATAGCCACATGACCATACACATTGTCTTCATGGGTTCTCCCGATTTTGCCGTGCCTGTTTTGCGCGCCCTGGCCGTTGGGGATGGGTCTGTTGGGGGTGGATCTCAGACCCATCCCTGCGCCGTCGTCGGCGTTGTCACCCAGCCGGACCGTCCCGCCGGGCGGCACATGACGCTTACGCCTCCGCCGGTCAAGGTTGCGGCGGATGAACTCCACATCCCGGTCATCCAGCCGCAGAAACTGCGCGAGCCTGGGGCAGTGCAGCAACTCAGGGATTGGAACCCGGACCTGATTGTGGTGGCCGCTTTCGGACAGATCCTGCGCCCCGAAGTGCTCGACCTGCCAAAGTACGGATGCGTCAACGTCCACGCCTCGCTGCTGCCCCGTCATCGCGGGGCTGCCCCCATCCAGGCTGCCATCCTGGCCGGGGACGCCGAGACCGGCATCACCATCATGAAAATGGACCCAGGCCTCGATACCGGCCCGATGCTGCGCCAGCGCGCCATCCCGATTGGCCCGCAGGATACCGGCGGGAGCCTGTTCGAAAAACTTTCGCAACTCAGCGTTGAACTGCTGCTGGAAACACTCCCCGACTACATCTCAGGAAAACTCGCGCCGCAGCCGCAGCCGGAGACGGGTTCCACGTACGCGCCGATGCTCAAAAAGGAACACGGCCTGCTCGACTTCACCCGCCCCGCCGCCGAACTCGAACGCAAAATCCGCGCCTTCGCGCCCTGGCCGGGGACGTTTTTGCTATTGGACGACGGCGCGCCGCTAAAAATTCACAAGGCGCACGTCGTTGCATCCAAAACGGAACCGAGCAAACGGGTCATCTTCGACGGCCTGCCCGCCGCCGGCGCGGCGGATGGGCTGATCGTCTTCGACGAAGTCCAACCGGCGGGTAAAAAGCCGATGCCGGGCAAGGCCTTTTTGGCGGGCGGACGGGCGTGGTAGGTAAACTTGCTAAGTGACTGTCACCTGCAAGGGGATTGTCAGTTCTTGATCCACCCTTCGGCATACCAGATCAAATATTCCTGGACGTGCGCGCCCCAGTAGACCTCATCGTGAAAGCCGATGTTCTCATGCCATTCGTAGGGGACGTTGTACTCGTCGAGGAATTTTTTGAAATCGAGGTCGTTTTGCATCTGCTCGTCGGCGTCGCCAAAGTCGATGTAGATACGCGGGAGTTGCCCTGCGGGAATATCGCGCAGGACGAGCGGCAGGGATGCGGCGTCGCTGTAAAAGATGGCCGGGGAATGCGCGCCGATTGCGCCAAACGTATCGGGGTGGTGGATGCCGAGGTGCAAGGCCCAGGCCGCGCCGCGTGACAGCCCGCCAATGGCGCGGTGAGCGGCATCGGGGATGGTGCGGTAGGCGGCGTCGACCTGGGGGATCAGCGCGCCCATAAACACGTCTTCGAAGTGGTATTGCGGGGGTTGCAGGTAGGAATAATCGTAAGGAAAGACGATGATGAACGGGGGGATTTGGCCCGCCGCAATCAGCCTGTCCATCGTGACCGGGACTCCCAGCCGAATCCACTGGTCTTCGTTGTAGGTCTGGCCGTGCAGCAGGTAGAGCGTGGGGTAATGCGTTTCGGTTCCGTCAGCATAACAGGGCGGCAGGTAGACACGGTAGGTCATGGGTTTGGCGAGCAGCGCGCTGTTGATGACGCCGTTGAGCACCCGACCGGGGATGGCAAGGCAGGCAGGGGAAGGTGTGTCAGTAGTTGATGGGACAAGGGCCAGGGTGGCAGTTACCAGGGGAGTCGCCATCACGGAGACAGGCGTCAGCGTGGGGGTTTTGACGGGAGGCGTTGGGGTGGGAGTTGGCCCGTTAAACGGAAGGCAGGCCGAAAGCGCGACCAGGAGCGCGAGCGCACAGGCCCAACGCGGGGTCAATCTTGTTGTGCGGTATGGCATAGGGGCTGAATCCAAAATCTCATTTGATCGAATATGCAATCTTATATTGACGGTTAAGACCGGTTCGCATTATACTCCCCCGCTACCGGGGTGTAGCGCAGTTGGTAGCGCACCGCGTTTGGGACGCGGGGGTCGTCGGTTCGAGTCCGACCACCCCGACAGAACCGCCGATTATTTAGTCGGCGGTTTTGTCTTTCGCGGTTCTGCGGGGCCTCCCCGACAGAACCGCCGATTATTTAGTCGGCGGTTTTGTCTTTCGCGGTTCTGCGGGGCCTCCCCGACAGAACCGCCGATTATCTGATCGACGGGCCGACCCGTATGTCGGGATTAATCC
>JBARBA010000614.1:0-3362 GCA_049792555.1 Anaerolineales bacterium | reverse complement strand
GCATCTTCTTCATCACCTGCCCCACGAACCAGCCCATCAGCCCCAGCTTGCCGCCCCTGTAAGCCGCTGCCTCGTTGGCGCTCTCGGCGATCACCTGCGTGACGACCGCGCGGATGGCGCTGTCGTCGCTGACGCGCGCCAGGCCCTGCTCCGCCACCAGTTGCGACGGCGCTTTGCCCGTCTGGTGTACCTTTTGCAGCAGGCTTTTGCCGGTGTTGGCGTTCAGCGTCCCGGCGTCCACCAGCTTGATGATCTCGGCCAGGTACGCGGGCGTCAGCTTCAGTTCGCCCGCCGTCTGGCCGCTGTCGTTCAACATGCGCAGCACGTCGTTCATCAACCAGTTCGATATTCTCTTTATGTCCCCGCCGTAAGCTTTGACCGTTTCTTCGAAATAATCCGAGAGAGAGCGTTCACCCGTCAAAATGTCGGAATCGTACTCAGGGAGGCCGTATTCCGTTAAAAAGCGTGCGCGGCGTTCCAGGGGCAGTTCCGGCAAATCCCGCAAGATCGACGCCTTCCACGCATCCGTCAGACGCACCGGCAAAAGGTCCGGCTCGCGGAAGTAACGGTAATCGGCCTCGGTCTCCTTCGAGCGCATCTTCTTGAGCGACTGGCTGTCCTCGTCCCATTCCAGCGTCCAGGCTTCGATCTTGTTCCCGGCCTCATACTCGCGCGTCTGGCGCTCGATCTCCTTGCCGATGGCCGTGCGCACGGCCTCGATCGAGTTGACGTTCTTGATCTCGGTCTTGGTGTTCAAGATCGTTTCACCGGCCAGGCGCAGCGAGACGTTCGCGTCGCAGCGCAGGTGGCCCTTTTCCATGTCCGCTTCCGAGACGCCGATCCAGCGCAGCAGTTGGCGCAGGCGCGTCAGGTAATTGGCCGCTTCGTCGGCAGAGCGCAGGTCGGGAGCCGTGACCATCTCCACCAGCGGCACGCCGCAGCGGTTGAAGTCGATCAGGCGACGACCGAAAGCATTCTTGGTCTTGCCCGCATCTTCCTCGAGATGCAGCTTCCAGATGCTCACGCGCCGCAGCGCGCCGTCCGCCTGGGGCACGTCCAGGTAGCCGCCCGTCGCCAACGGTTTATCGTACTGCGAAATCTGGTAGCCTTTGGGCAGGTCGGGATAAAAGTAATTCTTGCGGTCGAAAAACGAGATGGGCTGCGCCTCGGCGTGCATGGCCGCCGCCAGCAGCACGCCCTTCTCCACCACGCGCTCATTCAACACCGGCAGCACCCCCGGCATCCCGGTACACACCGGGCAAATATTCGTATTCGGCGCAGCCTCGGTCGAATCGGCCTTGCAGGCGCAGAAGATCTTGCTCTGGGTGTTGAGCTGGATGTGGGTTTCGAGGCCGATGACGGGTTCGTAGTCAGGCATTGGATTTATCCATGTCGGATTCGAATGCTGCGGGGCGTCGCCACCACAAGGCTGCCGTGAAAATCGTCGAGCGCATAGTTTTTCATAACTTGCCCCAATAAATCGACCACCGGGCGAATACCATCTTCGTCCGGGCGAAGGATCAAAACACCGTAATGTGTTCCCGGCGAATACGCGCGCAAATCTCCAAACCCTTTATCGGCAGTAATCAAAAAACGCCCCTCCTGCTGAACGACATCCCACAAGCGATGATCTTTCCAGCCATTCATTTTCTGCTCACGCACGCTGACAGCATCCTGTCCCGCCTCACGCAGCAAGACAGAAATGACGTTCGGCAGGTCTTCGTCCACTTTGATTTTCATTGCAGGGGCAAAGGCATCAACACATCAGAACGCACCGCATCAGACGCATAAGACAACGCCGCCTGAATGTCGTCCTGTTTCAGTTGCGGATATTCCTTGATGATCTCCTGCGCAGACAACCCATCCGCAAGGCTGCCCAGGATCATCGAAACCGGGATGCGCGTGCCGCGAATGCACGGGTCGCCGTGATGCACATCGGCAGAAATTTCAATTCGGGCGTGCCAGTCAATTCGTTTCATGGTTTCCTTCCTTATGCATGTTTCTCGATCAGATAATCGGCAACCATCGCTTTAACTTCGCTATCCGTTGGCGCAGGTTGACCTTTTTCGCGCACAGCGCGCGGAGCGCGCAAAGCGCCCACCACGCGGTTCAGCGATGAACCCTTTTTGCGGCGCGGTTTCAACTCCAGTTCCTTCTGCACCGAACGCGCCAAATACTCCATCAAGGCCATACGGTCTGTGACCGACAAACTTTCCACTTCGCGCATCAGATTTGTATTCAACATAAGGGCCTCCACTGTGCCTGCCTGCTATTTTACCGCTGTTACCGCTTCCCGCTTCGCCCGGCCCGGCGGCCCACCAACGGGTGCAATGCCTGGATACGATTGACCTGCAACTTTTGCGTCTTTTTGAAACGGCGGTGCTATAATTTTCTGGTTCGATTTTAACCCAATACGGTCTAACGTCCTAATTGATTTAGGGCGTTAGGCGGCGCGCCAGGCCGTCCATAAGCTTTAGGCGGTGGCCGTCTAACTCCGTGCTGATGGCTTAAACTTTCAGTTTGAGAGAATTCTACAAGGATATTACTTCAATGAAAAAGATCTCACAAGAACAGCTAGAAAAATTAAATTCTCTTTCAATTACTAAGCCTCAGGAAGCATTAGAGCTGCTGCGAGAATATGATGAGAAATACTCAAGGGATATAAATTTGTGGCTCAATAGTGGAGGAATTTTAATAGATATTGGTAGTGACTTGTTTCAAATCAACATGGTGATAGAAGGTATCACTAGACTTGAAGCGGCAATAGAACATGGAAAAATAGATGAGCCAACAATGTTCTATAATTTAGCAAATGGCTATTCCGCCCTACACAATCTTTATAGGCAAATTGATGGAGAAAACTATATATTTGATCCTGATAACACACCATTGTTAAGAGCAAAACAATTTTACCGAAAAGCGCTACTTAAAAGTGATCGTCTAAATCCAGATCTGCGTGCTCAACTATGGGTAAATTATGGTAACTGTCTCTCTGGGCTTGGTCGTTCGGTTGAAGCATTATCTGCATATGACCAAGCCTTGCGTTTTGTACCAAATCATCCAATGGCAAAGGGCAATTTGGCAGTTGAACTATTTTATTTTGCGAGAATCACTCGCCATTCAATATTTCTCCTTGATGCGAATAAAATGCTGGAAGAAGTATTATCAGGGAAAGGTTTACAAAAGTATGCGAGTGTAGGAGCAAAACGATCTTTTGAGAAAACCCGAGAAAAAATTTCGTAATCGTTCACGGGGTTTCTCTGAACAAAATCTGAGACAACGCAAACGATAGAATAACAAAGTTGTAGCATACTTGAACCATGTCAGCAATAACAGAGCTTCTTCCTGCGAAATTACTTGAG
>JBARBA010000613.1:0-8693 GCA_049792555.1 Anaerolineales bacterium | reverse complement strand
CTCCAATGTTAGCCAATGTCCCAGCAATCCTTCCGCGTAAACCAACATTTTCGTTCTCATCAAGCAAAAGAGCAATCAACCGCGGTAGAGCGGGTTTGCCAATTTTTTCAAGTGCTTGCATTCCTCTGACGATGTCGTCACGAAAGTCATCCTTATCGGTTGGCTTAGGCATTCGGCGCAACCGGAGAATTTCTCTTTCTATTCTACATTTTCTAAATAGCATATCAGAGGCCTTGTAAGCTGAACGATATTCATTCTAAATTGAATGCGGCCCAACAGAGGTTATCTGCCGAATGTAAGCGGCTCATGCACAGTCCAGCCTCATCCCAGCCATGACAAAATCCCTTGCGGTGTGAAGCAGCAGATAGGAATTTATTTTGACACCGTTTTTTCATAAGCGATCAGCAGCTTGCCGAAATTCTTTTTCCAGTCTGCCCGGTCTTCCGCCACCAGGCGGGCATTTTTGCCGATCCCGGGCAGCGATTTGCGCTGATCGATGGCCGCCAGGATTTTGGCGGTCAGCGCGTCCACGTTGCCATCCGGGAAGAGCCAGCCGTTGCGGCCTTCGAAGACCCACTCCTTGTTGGCGGGAATATCCGAGACGAGGCAGGGCAGCCCGCAGGCCAGCGCTTCCATCAGCGAAACGGACGAACCGTCTACGTGCGATGGGCTGATATACAGGTCGGCCATCCGGTAGTAGCGCGGCAGGTCGCGCTGGCTGACCTGTCCGGCAAAGGTGACGCGGTCGGCAACGCCGCCGCTGTTCAGGATTTGGCGGATGATGTGTCCCTGCGAACCGCCGCCGAGTAGCAGCAGACCCACCTCGGGCCGTTGCGCTGCCACCCTGGCAAACGCCCTGGCTAAAACGTCCACGCCGTAGTTCGGCTCCCAGGAACGGTTACAGAACAGGGTAAAACTTTTCAGCGTTTGCGCCCCGGCGGAAGCATCCTGCTTGACGTTGGGCGTTGGAAAGAAATACCCAAGGTCAACGCCCCAGGGAAACACGGTCGTTTTTTCGGGGTTCATGCCGTATTGGACGGCAACGTTGCGCGTTACCTCGGCGTCGCTGGTGAAATAAGTTGTATTGCGCAGGACGTATTTGGTAATTTGTCGCCATCCCCAGCCGCGATGGACATCTTTCATCAGGTCGAAGCCCCACGACATGGTCAGGATCGGGCGGAAACCCGTCAGCATGGCGATAAAGGCGCAGGTCTGGATCGGCCCGGCATGGATCAGGTCGGGCTGGATGCGCTTGATAATCCGGCGCAGCCCCAGCACATAGCCGGGCACATCCCGCCAGCGGAACAAGCCTTGTCCGGCCTTTGACGAGCTAAGGGCAGGCTCTTCCCAAAGCACTTGCCTGATCTGTTCAGGCACAGGCCGGTCTTCGGTCTGGCGCGGGCCATGCTGGAGTCGCAGGTAGTAGACCTGGTGTTCCGTCTCTGCCAGGGCAGCCAGGAAGCGGTAGTCGTGGGGGGTGTAGTCTAAACTGAAGTAGATGATTTTCATGGTTGTTTTTGTTCGGAGATGAGTTAAGGATCGGGCGTCGGGCCAACCGCCCAAAGAGCCTGGCGGATGCTGAATATTTCTGATGCCCGACTCTACTACAAAAAGCGGTTTTTCAACAAGTCAAACCAGGGGGTTCTCCGGGTGTCGGCGTTGCGCTGGCGCGCAAATCGTAAATTACCCTGTAAAGTCGCCGGGCAGGCGCAAAACCAAACCTGGCATCGTATCTGGAAAGTCCGCAAACAGGTTCGATTGGCAGGTGCTGTGAGTTAAAATAGCATCCGGTTTTTATGGACAATACAAGCGCTAAGGTATAATCTGCCACAGAGGAAACTAATGAAAATTGGAGTGCTTGCCCTGCAGGGCGACTTTTCTGAACACATTGTCATGCTCAAACAGCTTGGCGTCGAAACAGCCGAAGTGCGGCTGGCCAATCAACTGGAAGACCTGAACGGCCTGATCATCCCCGGCGGTGAATCGACCACGATTGGCAAACTGGCCGAAGATTTCGAATTGATGGAGCCTTTGCGGGCCTTCGGACGCAAACGCGCCATCTGGGGCACCTGCGCCGGGGCCATCTTTCTCTCGAAAGACGCCCGCCGCGCCCAACCTTTGCTTGGCATCATGGACATCACCGTCGAGCGCAACGCCTTTGGCAGCCAGGTGGATTCATTTGAAACCGACCTGGATATCGCGGCGTTCAAACAGGCCGCTTTGAGCAACCATCCCTACCATGCGGTTTTCATCCGCGCCCCGATCATCGAGTCGGTCAATGGCGACGCCCGCATCCTTTCGGCCCTGCCCGATGGACGCATTGTCGCAGCCCAACAGGGAAAACTGCTGGCCACCTCCTTCCACCCTGAGCTAACTCCCGATCCCCGCTTCCACGCCTACTTTATTTCACTGGCAAAATAAAGTTTTCACCACAACCCCCTCCCGAAGGGACGCCGGGACAGGTGTAACAGGGCAAGCGGACACGCAGGAACACCAAGGTTTTTCTTCGCGAACTTCGTGTATTTCGTGGATAACGATTTAATCTTTTATGAAAACCCGCCCGCTCGACATCCTCGATCTGCCCATCATCGCCCGTTACCGTAACCAGGCGCTCTCGCTTGACGCCGCGCGTCTGATTACGCGCGGCAACCCGCTGGGGACGGGCGGCTTCCTGTCGTATTTCAACCCGGCCCGGCACATCTACACCGGCGTAGCCCAGGAAGAAGGCATCACGCTGCTCGGCAGCATCATCCACACCAACAGCGACACTTTCGCCAGGCTGGTTTACCTGGCCCCCACGCAGGAATTGGCTCACCCCGGCCTGCCTGCCTTGATCGAAGCCCTTTCTGCCGAAGCCGGGAATTGGGGCGCTTTCCACGTCCTGGCCGAAGTGGACGAAACCAGCGAGGCCTTTCCCACCCTGCGCAAAGCGGGATTCGCCGTCTACGCCTGGCAGCGCATCTGGGACGTGAGCCACGTCACGCCCGGCGCTCCCGCCGAAAGATGGACGCGCGCCCAACCCGTCGATATGGTCGCCATCCAATCCCTTTACCACCAAATCGTCCCGCCTTTGCTCCAGCCGGTGGAAAAGACACCCAAACAGGCGGCGGGCCTGATCTCCACCGACGGCATAAAATGCTACGTCAACCTGGTGAGCGGCAATCAAGGCATTCTGCTGATGCCGTTCATCCACCCCGAAACGACGGACGTGACCGAAAGGCTGGCAAACCTGCTCAGTCACATCCCGTCTCGCGGTAACCGGCCCGTCTACCTGTGCGTGCGTTCGTACCAGGCCTGGCTCGAACCGGCGCTCGAAGACCTGGGCGGCAAAGCCAGTCAGCGTCAGGCGGTGATGGTCAAGCACCTGGCGCGCATGGTCAAAGATGAAGCTACCGTTAAAGCGGTTCAACCGGTGGGAGTCGTTCCCGCCTCGCGTATTCACCCGTCCCGGATTCAGCAAGATAAATAGGACAAGGGATCAGAAATATGCGCCCCTGCCAACGTTTTTAGGGCAGGGGCGTTTTTGTATCATCTCAACAATTGGTGGTTGAGTAGGCGGCGGCGTTGTCCCGCCGCCGTACACTGCACCGAACGCAGTGCAGGTGTCGAAACCGCCTGTAACAACAATTCCCCCAAATTTCGAGATGATACGTGTTTTTTATAAGTTGACAATCAGGCGCAGAAAGTTTACAATGATCCTATAAAAAGTTTACAAAGAGAGCGCCCCATGCCCCGAAAAACAGACGAAATCCGCCAGTTTATTCTCGAAAATGTGGAAGACCACCCTGCCGATATTACGCTCGTCACGGCAGAACATTTTGGCATTTCACGTCAGGCAGCGCACAAGCATGTTGCTGGTCTGGCGCAGGAAGGTTTGCTAATTGCAGAAGGCGCTACGCGCAACCGAAAATACAAACCAAAACCGCTGGCAAATCTTGATATTGAGTTACCATTATCAGGCTTACAAGAAGACAAGGTTTGGCGGGAACATATCCGGCCATTGTTGGAGAATCTACCGCCTAACATATTGGGAATTTGCCAGTATGGCTTTACCGAAATGGTCAACAATGCGATTGACCATTCGGAAGGAGCAAAATTACAGATACAAGTGAGGCGCACCTATCGGAAAATCTACTTGTTTATTTCAGACGATGGCGTAGGGATTTTCAATAAGATTCAGAAGACCTTCGACTTGGATGACCCCTTACATGCGATCCTTGAGCTTTCGAAAGGAAAATTGACATCTGATCCTGCGCATCATACCGGGGAAGGTATATTTTTTACCTCGCGCATGTTTGATGTATTTATTATTTGGTCCGATAAATTGTCTTTTGGTCATGGCGAAGGTTCGGATGATTTTCTGATTGAAAACCCGAAGGAGAAAGTGGAAGGTACGTGGATTGGAATGCAGATTGCTTCTAACTCTACCCGCACCACTCAACAAGTTTTTGGTGCCTATACCAGCGATGACTACGGCTTTTCAAAAACCAACGTTCCGGTTTCTTTGGCCGCTTACGGCGGCGAAAACCTGGTGTCGCGTTCCCAGGCCAAGCGCCTGCTGGCGCGCTTCGAGAAATTCAAGGAAATCGTGCTGGATTTTGCGGATGTAGAGATGATCGGGCAGGCATTCGCCGATGAAATTTTCAGGGTATTTCAAGCCCAAAATCCCACCATTCACTTCTCCACCGTCAATGCCAATGAGCAAGTCCAAAAAATGATACAGCGTGTCTTGAATAACGAAATGTAATTGCAAATGTGTTAGCCTGTATGTTTCCGCCTGCTAATCGCTGATGTATAATCTCAAGCAGTTTTTTGGAGCCATCCTATGATAACGAACATCCGGTTGACGAACTTCAAAGGCCATACCGATACCAGCATCGACCTGGGAACCATCACCGTGTTGGCAGGCAAAAACGGCGCGGGCAAGACTTCGGTTTTGCAGGCGTTGAATTATTTTAGCCAATTGCAGGCAAAAAAATGCGCGGAAGTGTTTCGTGTTGGAACAGAAAATAGCCCTGAAAATCTCATCAAACGCGGCGCACAAAGTGCCCGTATGTTCGTGAACGGTACTGCAGAACGAGGTCGATGGTCCGCGACTGTAAATATTTGGAGTAGTAAAGCAGAGTTAGATTATAGTAGCGACAAGGTTCCGACTACAGAAGAAGATATAGAATGGCCTTTGCCATCAAGCGTGTCCATTCAAGAAGCAATACCGCACACTGCTTATCTCAAACTGACCGCAGAAAATCTGGCTCAACCATCCATGCCGAAAGATATTTCTCCCAGAGTCGAATATGACGGATATGGCTTGGCGTCAGCGATCGCTTATCTGCAAAACGCCGAGCCTGATTCTTTCGACAAGCTTTTGGAATCGGTCAAAGAAGTTCTCCCCTTTGTGCAACGCATTCGGGTAAAGAAAAAGAAAATTCAAACCACCGAACAAAAAACCATCACGGTGGATGGCCGCAGCAGCGCGCTGCCGCTCCAGCGCGTAGAAATTGCCGATGAACTGTATCTTGACCTGAAAAGTGCCGAATCGTTGCCAGCCCACGCCCTAAGCGAGGGAACCCTGTTGACGCTGGGATTGTTGACTGTCCTCGTAAGCCCGGCCTGCCCCAACCTGCTTTTACTCGATGACATAGAGCAAGGTCTTCACCCCAAAGCGCAGCGCGATGTTCTCAAAGTCATTCGCAAACTGACCGAAAGCCGCCCTTCCCTGCAAATTGTCATGGCAACGCATTCACCCTACGTGATCGACGAAATGGCTGCATCTGACGTCTGGCTGTTGAACGCCGATAGCGAAGAAACCATCCACGCCATGCAGTTGAGTTCCCATCCCGACGCAGAACAGGCACTGCAAATGCTCTCCACCGGCGAGTTTTGGGGCGCTGTGGGCGAAGAATGGGTGACGGGCAAGCAATAAATTATGGAATCGTCGACTTCTGAATTCCTGGTCATTGTCGAAGCGCCCGCCGATTACAAAACGGCTACCCAAATTGCGGAAAGAACCATTTCGGAATATGGCCCGGAGTGGTTGAAAGAAATTCTGGAAACCCGATCATGTTCCTTGTATGTCTGGAAGGGGCTGGAAAGCAATACCGATTTCAGTTGTTGGCGCAGTATCTATGGCATCGATGAGCGCTTTGCGCAAGCGGGCGATGGATATTTACCACTTTATACACCCGGCCACGGTAGGAATTCTCCTGGCTACGATTATCCGATAGGACTCAAAATATTGTGGTTGGTCAAATATCTGAACGGCAAAAAAAAGAGAAACATCAACGCCATCTTGTTGATCCGCGACGCCGACAGCCGCAGCCATGCGCAAGAGCGGCTGAAATCTCTCGATGCCCTTCGAGAACCCTTCCGCCTCCAAAAGATTCAAGCCATCATCGGCTTCGCCATCCCCGAACGGGAAGCCTGGGTATTGAACGGCTTCGAAGCCCAAAACCCCGGTGAAAAACAACGATTGAAACAGATCAAAGACGAAATCAAGTTCGACCCTTGCCAGGAAGCCCACCGGTTGCGCGGAAAAAGAAACCAGCCCGGAACCGAAGCCAGGGATATAAAAAGCATCCTGGAAACGCTCACCGGCGGCGATCCTTTGCGCGAAGAAGCCTGTTGGCTTGAAACGCCTTTAGCTACGCTCCAGGAACACGGACAAGAAACCGGTTTGGCCGATTACATTCAGGAAGTGCATAATCATTTATTACCCGTTCTGACAGGTTCCCACTAAACTTCAGACGAAAATCTTATTACTGGAAACTGCTTTATGACCCAACAACGAAGAATCACAGACGACCTGGACGCCCTGCTCAACGTCCTTCCCAAAACCATCGTGGACGCCGTCCACAAAGCCAACGATTACGACCGCCTGCTCGAAATCATCCTCGACCTGGGCCGCGTCCCCACCGCGCGTTACGTCGAAAACGAAATCATCCTGAGCGACAAGGAAATCAGCCGCGCCGACCTGGACCACGTCGTGGAGCGCATCGGCGATTTCGACGCCGACAACCGCGCCGGCATCGAACGCACCCTGCACCGCATCTCCGCCATCCGCGCCCGGCGCGGGCACGTCGTCGGGCTGACGCTGCGCGTCGGGCGCGCCGTCTACGGCACCATCGAAATCGTCCAGGACTTGCTCGAATCGGGCAAATCGCTGCTCATTTTGGGACGCCCCGGCGTGGGCAAAACCACCCTGCTGCGCGAAGCCGCCCGCATCCTGGCCGAACAGCGCCGCGTCGTCATTGTCGACACCTCCAACGAAATCGGCGGCGACGGCGACGTGCCGCACCCCGCCGTCGGCAAGGCGCGCCGCATGCAGGTCAAAGTGCCCACGCTCCAGCACGAAGTCATGATCGAAGCCGTCGAAAACCACAACCCCGAAGTCATCATCATCGACGAAATTGGCCGCGAACTGGAAGCCCTGGCCGCCCGCACCATCGCCGAGCGCGGCGTCCAACTGATCGGCACGGCGCACGGCAAAACCCTCGAAAACCTGCTGCTCAACCCCACCCTCTCCGACCTGGTGGGCGGCATCGAAGCCGTCACCCTCTCGGACGAGGAAGCCCGCCGGCGCGGCACACAGAAGACCGTGCTCGAACGCCGCGCCCCGCCCACCTTTGACGTGCTGATCGAAATCCAGACGCGCGACGAATTCGCCATCCACCTCGACATCACCGCCGCCGTCGACGCCTTTTTACGCGGCTACCCGCTCCAGCCCGAAATCCGCACCACCGACGCAGAAGGCAAGATCAGTATTAAAAAAGCGCCCGCCCCGGCTGCCAGCGCTGCCCAACGCGCGCGGGGAATCCCGTTCGAAGGCGGAGCGGCCCCTGAACGCGGGCGCGCATCCGACTACCCGTTGGCGGCCTCGCCGTTTAACGAGCCGCTTCCCGCCCCTGAATCGCGCTACCCGGCCCCCGAAGCGCGCACGTCGCTGACGGCCGTCAAAATCTACCCCTACGGCGTGGCGCGCAACCGGCTGATGCAATCGGCCAAGCGCATCGGCGTCCCGGCCGTCGTCGTCCGCACCATCGACGAAGCCGACTCGCTGCTCACCCTGCGCTCCTACTACCGCGACCACCAGGCTACGGTGATCGAAGCCGAGCAGCGCGGCATGCCCATCTACGTCCTGCGCGCCAACTCGGTCAACCAGATCGAACAATTCCTCACCGACCTGTTCAACCTGCCCGGCAGCGAGGGCGCCCTGCCGGGCGGCGGCGACGAAGTCCGCAACCAGACCCAGGCCGCCATCTCCGCCGTTATGAACGGCGAGCGCTACGTGGACATGCCCCCCGCCAGCCCCGTCATCCGGCGCATCCAACACGAAATGGCCCGCGCCGCCGAGTTGGTCAGCCATTCGTACGGCAAAGAGCCGAGAAGGCACGTCAGAATTTTCAGGGATTGATTTTGTATGGGCGGGTTTGAAACCCGCCCCCAAATAACCCCATCCATTTTCATTCCCTGTAGGGGCGGGTCTCAGACCCGCCCTATTGAGCAACCCCATCCATTTTCATCCAAAGGAGAGACCTATGAGTGACTGGAATACAACGATTATCGAAGAGTTCCGCGCAAATGGCGGCAAGGTCGGCGGCGTCTTTGAAGGCAAGCCTCTGCTGCTGATCCACACCACCGGCGCGAAGAGCGGCAAGCCCCACCTCAACCCGGTGGTCTACACCACAGACGGCGAC
>JBARBA010000612.1:0-3016 GCA_049792555.1 Anaerolineales bacterium | reverse complement strand
GCCCAGGGCCAGCGCGGCGTAGAGCAGGCCGATGTACTGCGCGGCGGTGACGACGAATACGCTGTATCTCATGCCGAGCACGGCGGGGATGCCCTGGTCGATGACGGCCTGGGCCAGCGAGCCGACGGCGCGCACTTTGTCGTGAGCGTCCGCGGCGGCGGGTTGTGTTTCGGGCGCGGCGCTGTGCATGGCCGACTGGCAGGCGTTGAGCGCCAGCACGGGCACGCCGCTGTCGTGCAGCAGTTTGCCGAGTTCGTCGCCTGAGACGGGGCGCATGTTGTCGTCGCTGCCGGGGTGCTCGAACATCAGGTAGCCGTGTTTGCCGTTGCTCTTGCCGCCCAGGATCAGCGGGTTGATGGCCTGTGCCCAATCGGCCCAGGCTGTGGTTTTACTCAAATCCGTGTAGATGCCGTGCCCGTCGAAGTGGACGATGTGGTAGGGCCGTCCTCCGGCTTTGGCGTCGCTCAGTTCTTTTTGCAGTTGCTCGAAGGTGGGCGGGCGCAGGGCGGTGATCTCGAAGCGCGCCAGGTCTGCGCCCAAGTCCTGCAACAGGCGGTTGGCCACCGCGCGCAGTTCGACGTCTTGTGCGCCGCGCGGACGGCAGACCACGTAGAGCAGGCGGATGCGTCCCTCCTCGGCGGGCGGGACGGGGACGAAGGCGGTGTTGGGGTCCGACTGGATGCGCGTGAAGGTTTGGGCGCGCAGGGCGATGGCCGAATCGGACTGCGGGTCGCGCATCAGTTCCCAGGGGATGGAGGCGGCTTCGGCCACGCCCGCGGCGATCTGCACCTGCAGGTCGGCCAGTCCTTCGCGCGCCGCGAACCAGATGGCCTGTGTGTCCCTGTTGGCGGCCAGCACTTTGGTATAAAGCTCTGCGCCGCGCTGCTTCATGCAGGCTTCGATCTGTTCGACCTGCACGGCCTCGGTGGCTTCGGCCACTTGCAGGTAGTCTTCCATGTACCAGCGCAGGTCTTCCTGCTCCTGTTCTGTGAGCGCGAATTCGATTTCAGCCTCGCCCTCGAGGTCGGGCTGGCCTTCACGCTTGAGCGTCAGGCGGATGGGGTATTTGCCTGCGCACAGGGGGTTTTGGCGGATGTGGAGGGTGGTTGTCATGGCAATGATCCTTTCGCTTTAATCCCCCAAATCGTTCAGGCCGTCAGGCCGTATTGGGTTAAAACCGGATAAGAAAATTAGGTGAGACCGCACTTAACTGTGGAGACCTTTTGAAGGCACAACATCGTCCCGATGCCCTTGCGGGAAAAGAACGATTTGGACACGGATTACACGGAGTTACACGGATTCTGCTGGTTTTTTAAGGGGGTTTTTTCCGTGTTCTCCCGTGTATTCCGTGTCCCGATTGCCCACCACGCTTAAGTGTGGTGACACCGAAAATTATAGCACTGCCGTTTCAAAAAAATATAGGCAGTAGCGCATAACTTGCTTTTCTACCGGGCAAAAATCTTATCGAACCGCGAAGAGCGCAAAGAGCGCGAAGTTTAAGAGCTTTTCTTGGCGCACTTGGCGGCCTTAGCGGTTCGTAAATGCCTTCTGGCTACGCAGTCGAATAACTCATAGTAAGTTATGCGGTAGTGCAAATATAGGCTCTTGTGTTGTTTCAAGGAGGTCTCCACGTCCGGTTCCGCCGGGGATTCAAAATCCCCGGCTAAGGACATGGAAGCCCGCTGAAGCGGGCTGGACATCGGATTCAGCCGTCTTCAGACGGCTTCGCAAATTTAGCCCGGCGATTCACGTGTGCCCGCTGCGCCCCCGTAGGGGTCAGGGTATCGCCGGGCGGAGCCGGACAAACGGGGAATTTCCTTAACTTGATGCCTATGGAACGCCGCACACCGCCTTCGATAAGGTTTACCCTACGGGTACGATGTCGACAAGCTCAACCACCAACGCAGGACACCGCCTTCGACAAGGTTTCCCCTACGTGTACAATCTCGACAGGCTCAACCACCGGCCCAAGACATCGCTCAACCAACGAAGTATGCTGTAACAAAGCGCCAGGTAGCCGGATGACTGAACACTGACCACTGACCACTGACCACTGAACACTGGCCACTGATTACTGAACACTGATAACCGAACACTGGCTCTTTGTTAGCCAACGGATAGGTACAAAAACGCCTGCGGGGGTATCATAGGAACACATCAAGCCACCGGAGAACAACATGTCCCCAGCACTCGAAGGTCAAACCATTGGAAAATATCGCATCCTCGAAGCCCTCGGACGCGGCGGCATGGCCCAGGTCTACCGGGCCTACCACCCCCAGCTCGACCGCTACGTGGCGATCAAAGTCCTGCGCTCCGACCTGGTGGAACACGACGAATTCCTGGCGCGCTTCCGCCGCGAAGCGCACGCCGTCTCCGGGCTGCGTCACCCCAACATCGTGCAGGTCTTCGACTTCGACGTGCAAGACGAGCAATATTACATGGTCATGGAACTGCTCGAAGGCAACACCCTGCGCGCCCGCCTCAACGATTACCGCGCGCGCGGCCAGCGCATGCCCCTGCCCGACGTGCTGCGCATCCTGACCGAAGTGCTGGCCGGTCTCGGCTACGCCCACAGCGAAGGCGTCATCCACCGCGACATCAAACCCGCCAACATCATGCTCACCAAACGCGACGTGGCCGTCGTCACCGACTTCGGCATTGCCCAAATCGTCGGCGCCACCCAATACACCGTCTCCGGCGCGTTGATGGGCACACTCAGCTACATGGCCCCCGAACAAGGCTTCAAAGGCCAGTGCGACGCCCGCAGCGATATTTACTCGCTGGGCATCGTGCTCTACGAAATGCTCACCGGCTACACCCCCTTCGACGCCGATACGCCGCTGGCCATCCTGATGAAGCACCTCAACGATCCGCTGCCGCTGCCGAGCAGGAGCGACCCCTCGCTGCCGGCCGTGCTCGAACCCATCGTGCTCAAAGCGCTCGCCAAAGACCCCGACGACCGCTACCAGTCCGCCGCCGAAATGGCCGCCGCCCTGCAAGCCGCTGCCGCCGAGAT
>JBARBA010000611.1:0-6063 GCA_049792555.1 Anaerolineales bacterium | reverse complement strand
CCTATAGCTTGATCGTTGAGCCTCTTTGTTTCCAGGAAAGCCAATTGGGAATCGTTGTCTTTGAAATGGGTCCCAAAGATCCGGTAATTTATGAGACATTGCGCGAACAACTCAATAGCGTATTGTGGCGCGCGCATCTCAATCAACTTATACGATCTCTTTACGAGGCCAGTAGCAGTGTTCTGTCGCTACAGGAGCCACAAGCTATTTTGGATGATGTTGTCAGAAAAACCTGCAGGGCTGTGGGAGCCAAAGGGGCCAACATCATCTTCATAGATAAGAAAGAGCCTAGCCGCTTGGCAATTGGGGCTAATCATGGCAGCGCTTTTTATACTTCCACCTTAATCAGTGTCGAGCCGATCTTGATTGAAGATATGCAGTTTCAGACTGGTTTGCTATATCAACAAATGTATCGGGAAGGGATTGACGCCGCAGGATGTTTTCCCTTGCTGGTAAAAGGAAAAACGGTCGGCGTAATGTGGGTATTTTTTGAAAAACCCCATCGCTTCCTGGCTGCCGAGGTGGAGGCCTTGCGACTCTATGTAAACCAGGCGGCCATTGCCTATGATAAAGCCAAGCGCATGAAAGAACTGGAACACCTGCAGCAGGCCTCGGAAAAACTTGCCAGCGTAGCAGATGTTCGAGAAGTCCTGCAACAGATTGCTGACAGCGCGCATGACGTTTTGCAGGCCGATTCGGTCGCGATCTGGCCTTATGACGCCATCCGCCAGACTTTTCTGCCGGATGAGTTAGTGACACAAGGTATAGATGAAAGATTGGTTCAAAAGTCCAAGCTGGATAAGCCCAGTCCTGACGACACTGCTGAAACTGTCATCCGCGAAGGATACCTAGCAGTGAGCGATGTGAATGATGTGAGATGTGAATATCTCGGTCTGCCACAAGCGCACGGTCTGCGCGGCGCTATCGGTGTAAAATCTTTCCAGGGGATTGTCTTGAAAGTAGTTGATGATGTCTTGGGCGTGCTTTACGTGAACTACAAAGTCAGCCGGGGATTTGACGATGAAGAAGAAGCCACATTGAAAACGTTTGCCCACCATGCTGCGCTGGCGCTCAAGAAAGCCAGGTTGTTGGAACAAGTCAGGATGGCATATGACACCGCTACGGTTGTGGCAGAAGTAAGCGCTCAAGAGGATCTGCAGAGTACGCTAAATGCGATTGTAAAGGGTACCTTGGATGCTTTTCAATGTGACGCTGTCACGCTGAATTCTTATAATCCGGTGACAAACGAATTGGGCTAT
Organism: Anaerolineales bacterium; assembly: GCA_049792555.1. GTDB lineage: Bacteria > Chloroflexota > Anaerolineae > Anaerolineales > Villigracilaceae > UBA5195. The sequence goes on along the minus strand of JBARBA010000611.1, from coordinate 4,804 downwards.
CCACCTGCCATGTCAGGCGTGAATTATCCAGAGCGTGTGCAGCGCACAAAAGGAGTGGAACCGAATTCGCTTGTCCATACTACGCTCCAGCGAAAAGAACCTTTTATTGTGGATTATGTGGCTCAAAATGACGATTTCAAGAATCGGCGTTTTGTGAATGACGAAGAGATCAAATCCTGTATGGCAATCCGATTGGATGCGGCAGGCCAAAAAGTAGGTGTCATGTTTGTGAACTATCGCACTCCGCATCATTTCACAGGCCAGGAAATTGACGACGTCAAGCTATTTGCTAATCAAGCTGCCGTGGCGATTCGCAATGCCCAACTATACGACGATGCAATGAGAAAAACCCGGTATTTGCAAGCACTGTATGATGCGGGTACCGCAGTCACCAGCACGCTAACGCTGGACGAGATTCTGAACCGTATCGTAGAGCAAGCCTCGCTGTTGACAGCACATAAGGGTCAGCAAGCAATTTTTTGTAACCTTGCGTTAAAAGAAAACAACAGGCTTATATTCAAAGTCTCTTATTCGGCAAGCCACGTACCAAGCTTGGTCGGGAAAGGAACTATCATCGATTTGGAAGGCGATAAGCGCATTGGGATTGCCGGGCGGGTTGTTAAGACAGGCAGATCCCAGTTGGTGCTGGATGTCACGCAAGATCCTGACTGTATCATCGGCACTCCGGAAATGAAATCGCTCCTGGCTGTGCCGATCATTATTGGCAAAAATGTGATTGGCGTCATTGCCATTGGGCATTCCAGCGCTGGCGCGTTTAACCAAGATGACCTGGATTGCGTGGAATCTCTTTCAACACAAGCAGCATTAGCGATTCGGAATGCCCAACTATACAATGAGGCAACCAAAAGAGCCCAATACTTGCAAGCGCTGTATGATGCGGGCACTGCGGTAACCAGCACACTGTCTTTGGATGAAATTCTCGAACGCATTGTAGAGCAAGTCCGTAGGATGACCGGCAGCAACGGAAGACCGGCTGACCCGGTTCGTCTTGGATTAATAGATGGGACAAAACTCAGGATAAAAGCATGGCGATCCAAAAATTCGCATGGGTTACAAGCCATGACCAGCGTTATTGATTTGGAGCAGGATACCCCGATTGGTATTATGGGACGGGTTGTAAAAACGGGTATATCCATCCTGAGTAACGATGTTACTCAAGACAAGGATTATCTTGAATACGATGTGGAAACCCGCTCGGAATTGGCGGTGCCAATCAAATTAGGTGAAAAGATAATCGGCGTCATCAATGTAGAACTTCCAGAGTATGGTGCTTTTGATGAGGCCGATCAACAATCTTTGGAAGCTTTAGCAGTGCATGTTGCAATTGCGATCCAAAATGCACGGCAGTTCGAAGAACTGCAAGCGTTGGATAAAAAGAAAACTGAATTCCTGTCCACCGTATCCCATGAACTGAGAACACCACTTGCTACTGTACAGGGTAGCATTCAAAACCTGTTATCTGGAATGTATGGCTCGTTAAACGAAGAACAACATTGCAAACTCAATATGGCGCTGGCTCGTGCTCGTGGAGAAACTCGCCTGATTGAAAACCTGTTGGATCTGGCCCGTATCCAGGAAGGCAAAGTGACGTTAGACGCGCGTGGTGAAAGCCTCAGCAAGATCATTCAGGATGTGGTGGAAGTTTTTCGATATGATGCCATGCAAAAACACATTACCTTGAAAGAAGATTGTCTTGCAGGTGAACCGCTTAAAGCAAAGGTGGATAGCGGCAAAATCAAACAAGTTTTGAACAATCTCATCATCAACGCGCTGAAGTTTACCCCGCAAGGCGGCGTTATTGCTGTAAGCGCGCGCAAATCAGGCGACTGCGCAGAAATCCAGGTCATGGATACCGGAATCGGCATCCCGCAAAAAGAATTCGGAAAGATTTTCGAGCGCTTTTATCAAGTCAACAGTTCTTTGACAAGAAGCGTGGGGGGGACGGGCATCGGCCTCAATATCGCCAAAGAGTACGTGGAAATGCACGGAGGCCGCATGTGGGTTGAAAGCGAAGTAGGCAAAGGCTCCAACTTTATATTTACCCTGCCGCTTCGAAAAAGAAACAGGAGCAAAGGAAAATGAAGCCAAACCATCGAATTTTGGTTGTAGACGATGACCCGGATGTGGTTGTGCTTGTCGGCGATGTTTTGAAGCACATGGGCTACCAGGTTTCGACCGCGCGCAATGGGGTCGAGGGTCTGGAGAAAGCCAAAAAAGAAATACCCGATCTGATCATCCTGGATGTGATGATGCCGGAGATGGACGGCTATGAAGTTTGCAGCCGCCTCAGGGCGGACCCCAAAACGCGAATCCTGCCGATTTTGATGTTAACTGCCAAAGGCTATTTGCGCGATAAAGTTAAGGGGCTGGATACAGGCGCGGATGACTACCTGCCCAAACCTTACGAGAAAGACGAGCTTGAAAGCCGGGTAAAAGTGTTGCTGCGGCGCGGGGCTGCGATTAATAAAAGGGCAGCAGAATCATCCATTCGTTTATTCCTGTCGTACGCCCGCGACGATGGTGCGCTGGTAGAGAAAATTTATCGAACCTTATCCAACCAGGGCTATAAACCCTGGATGGATGTGCATGACATTACCGGGGGAGAAGAGTGGGAATATGCTATCAAGAACGCCATTAAATGTTGTGAGTTATTTATTCCCATATTGACGAATAACTCTGTGAACCGCCGTGGAATGCTTGTCGAAGAAATAAAGCAAGCCCTGGACAAGTGGAACAAAATGTTGCCGGGCGATATTTATATCATTCCCCTGCGCCTTGATGATTGCCCCATACCCGAATTGGTTGAACGTTTGCAGGTGATTGATTGGGATGGGGGCAAAGGCAAAAACAAGTTTTTCAAAGCCATTGAGACGGCTATCGAACGCAGGAAGCAAGTGGAGGCTGGCTAATAGCAAAAAGGACATTCCGACGGGAATGTCCTTTTGCTTTTGGCATTGCGAAACTTGCGGGCGTATCAACAAATGCGCGGCAACTGCTCGCGGCGGGGTTTTCTTTCAGCGGACTCTATCACGGATTGGAACGGATTTGTGCCCCGGCCTGCTCGAAAAAACAATCAGGCTTGTCTGCGGCTGTGGGTGTGCTCGTGGCTGTGGGGCTGTCCTGTAAAACAGGTTCGAATCGTTGCCAAATGCAGTCTCCTTCGCTATAATGTAGCCACAAATAAGGAGCGTTCCATGACAGAAATGAGAGTAGGCACACGCGAATTGAAGAATAAATTGAGCGAGTATATGCGCCGCGTGAAAGCAGGCGAGACCATCACCGTCACCGAGCATGGGAAAACAATCGGCCAGATCGTCCCGGTAAAATCGAGCATCGAAGAACGATTGCAAACCATGATCGCCGCCGGGCAGGCGGAATGGAACGGGCAAAAGCTCAAACCCTATCAGCCCAAAGCCGTCAATCGCAGCGCGCATCAACTTTCAGACCTGGTTGTGGAAGATCGGGAATGATCCTTTATCTGGATACCAGCGCCCTGGTGAAGCGCTATGTCGTTGAAACGGAGTCCAAAGAAGTCATCGCGCTGATTGAGCAAGCCGATACTGTCGGGTCTGTTGCGCTAACCCGCGTTGAGATGGCAGCGACATTGGCAAAGGCTGTGCGTCAGCGCTGGGTGGAACAAAAAGACGCCGAGAATGCCTGGCAGGATTTTCTCGAACATTGGCTCTCTTTTACCCGCCTGTCCATTACACTCGCAACGCTGGAGCGAGCCTCGCGGCTGGCCTGGGAACATGGGTTGCGTGGTTACGATGCGCTGCACTTTGCATCCGCATTGATCTGGCAAGAGACCCTGGAAACCCCAATCACAATGGCGACATTCGACCGCGAACTATGGCGGGCCGCCCAAAGTAGCGGCATGACTGTTTGGCCGGAAGGGCTATATTCCTGAGCAACAACTTGCCCCACACATAAAAAGGACATTCCTGTTGGAATGTCCTTTTGCTTTTGGTATTACCAAACCTGCGAGCGCATCAACAAATGCGCGGCAACTGCTCGCGGCGGGGCTTTTCTTTCAGCGGACTCTTTCACGGATTCACGGATTTGAACGGATTTGCGTCCCGCGCATCGTCGAAAAAACTTTCAGGCTTGTCGGCGGCTGTGGACGTGCTCGTGGCTATGGGGCCTGTCCCGGTAAAATGGCAAAAACAGGCCGGGGTCGTCTGCCCCTGTCAGGGGCGGGCGGCTCCGGCCTGTTTTGCTTTCTGCTTTTTGATGAAGCGCATCAACAAATGCGCGGCAACTGCTCGCCGCTGATCATGTCGACGATGCGGTTGGCGCCGATCATGCTGCGCATGGTCACCATGCGGTCGGCGGTGGGCTGCACTTCGCCAATCATCACGGCTCCGCTCCCGGCTTCCTGGGCGCGCAGGATGGCGAGGGCGCGCTCGGCGTCTTTGGCGGCCACGAAGGCGGCAAAACGCCCTTCGTTGGCAACGTACATTGGGTCGAGGCCCAAAATCTCACACGCGCCGCGCACGTCTTCGCGCACCGGGATGGACTTTTCGTCCACGTGGATGTGCAGCCCGCTGGCCTGGGCAATCTCCACCAGCGTGCTGGCCAGTCCACCGCGCGTCAGGTCGCGCAGGCAATGCACTTCGATCCCGGCATCCAGCAGGCTGAATACCAGGTCGGTCAGCGGGGCGCAGTCGCTTTCGATCTGGCTCTCGAAGGTCAGGCCCTCGCGCGCCGCCATGATGGCCATGCCGTGCCGCCCCAGGTCGCCGCTCAACAGGATGGCGTCGCCCGCCCGGACGCTGGTCGGGGC
>JBARBA010000610.1:0-12127 GCA_049792555.1 Anaerolineales bacterium | reverse complement strand
TGGCACGGTTCATAAAAGTTAAAAAAGCAGTGATAGTACCTTTACAAATTGAGCAACAAAGCATTGTCGGGTAGAAGCGAAACAGACCCGGCAGAGAGCAGGTTAGTGTTTACAGGATGTCGATAGGGTAAGCGAAAGACGAATCAGACGAACCGTCAAGACAAGTCTGGTGGATAACCCAGGATGGTTAGCCAATCGTGGCAGCCCAGATCAATACCAGCGAGTTCGTAAGGACTCTTGCCTTTGCGATGTCCACGTTCGAGCTTGTGCATATTGAACCACAAAACGAACAGGTTCAAAAATAATTGGCGGCTCACCAAATCGGTGCATTCACGGCGGCGATCAAGGTAAGGTCGTAAAACACTGTTGATCGTTTCGGCGGCACTGCTGGTACGCACCGTTTTTTCAAGAATGAACAAGAGTTTTTCAGCCAACGATTGGAGTTGCGGGTCATCTTCGATCCAGGCAGCCAACCATTGTTCAGCTTCCAAAGCAGCTTTACGGAACTGTTTTTGCCCGTTGCGTAGAGCATGCTCCAAGCGCCATAAACACGCCACGCTACTCTGAAAGTAAGCCGTCGAGGAATGATCATGGAAATGTTGTTCCACTTGGGCTTGCCAATCGGCCAATGGTTGGGTGATACTATCCAGGAAAGTCAACATTTCTGGCAGTTGTTTTTCGAGACGTTCAGCTAACTTCTGGATACGCGGATGGGGTAGTTGCTTGATACCCTTCAAGGTTTCTTCTGCAAGCCATTGGTTGATTGCTCGATTACGAATTTCGCCATTGCGCCAATCGACCAACTCGACTGCATCCCATAGGCATCCGCGCCAGAAAGATAATCGATTGATCTGCGTCAGCAAAGCCTCAAATTGTTCATAAGATTCGACCCATTGTGCAAAAACCGCGTCATCCCAGCGCTTGCGCAATTGTTTTTCGAGTTTTTCAACCGTCTCCAGCTTTTTGTAGGCTTCCCGCTCGATATCGCGGATGACTTTGCGAATATCTTCCAGTGGATGCCAGACATCTTTTTGAATGGCGACATACAACTTGGCAAGTTTATAAGATTTTTCGTAAGGAATACAGCCATCTTCGGATAAGCCTTTGATTTGAACTCGGCGATCTTGTGTAAACAGCAAGACGCAGCCCCAAGTTTCAGCATCCCGATCCTCAGTGGCATACAAGCCGGTAATTACCAAGCTGTGTGGGTCGACCATCAATAGAATCGGATCGCGCCCGACAAATAGTTCGTCCCGGGCTTGCGTGACTGCACCCATCACTGCATGATCGACCTTTGCCAGGATTTCTCCCGCCCGCTGACCTGCTTCATGAATGAGCGCAGACACAAATGCCGCGCATCGCCCTTCGTCAAAGGCAGCTTGCAAACAATCTCGGATCGATCGCTCGCTGACCCCGCCTGGCAAGACCAGCGACAACGTTGTGCGCTTCACCCGGTTTGGTGTAATCGCAATTACCTTCTTGTTATCTGGCACTTGTGTAGTTGGAACCTCTACGCTTGGTTGGCCGGGTACTGTTAGCAGACTTGATTGCGTCCGTTCTCCAATCGCATACAACGTCGGACGACTGACCTGGAAAACATCCGACAACCAATTTATGCTGCCCCAGGTGCGCTGCTCTTTGGGAGAATTCATTACTGCCCCAATGAAAAGTCGATCACACAATCCCAAGTCCGGGCGTTTCCAATTCGGCATCGCTTGGCTGTATGTTGGCAATAATTGCCAGATCGGTTCGATTGGGTCGGGCCAAATAACATTGGCAGGAAATAGCAAATTCGTATAAACTGTCATGGTAGGTAGTCTCCTGAGTAAGTATTGAATGTCGAAATCCAATCTTAATTCAGAAGCTACCTACACCACTATAAATTTGTAAAGGTGCTAAAACTTATTCGTGAACCGTGCCGAATTTTTCATCCACTGAGCCTCTACATTTTGGGGGCCTGCGTTTCCAGCGCAACCGCGCGCAGGCGGATGACCAGGAACGCCGCAAAAACGCCGAGCAGGCCGGTGATGAGCGCCATGCCGTCGGCCCCGGCGTGGTCGACAAACAGGCCGCCAATGGTCAACCCCATGAACTGGCCCAGACCCAGGAAGACCGAATACAACCCCATGATCGCGCCGCGGTCGGCGCTCTGCGTTTCGGAAATATCCGCCAGGTAGGCCAGGGCAGCCGGGGTGAAACCGCTCTGCACCATGATGCTGATGACGAGCAAGATCGCCAGCAACATCGTCAGCGGCGCACCGATGCTGGCTTGGTGATTAATGGCGGAAATCAACACACACGAAACGACCAGGCCGCCGCTGCCGATCAACATGGCGGTGGTGCGTTTCAGGTTCGGGAAGAAAACGCTCCACAGCACAATCCCCAGGATAAAAAAGAGCGCATACGCGGCGCGAACATTCCCGGCCTGGAAACTGTTGAACAGCCCCACCAGGAGTTGACCGGTAAAACCGGTTTTATCCGTCAGGATGCGCGCCGTCAGGTTGATCCAGATGCCCAGGACGGCATTGATTGCAATCCAGGCGGGGGCAAACCCGGCGATCAACGGATTGCTCACCAGCCTCCAGTAGTGCTTCATTGTCTCGGACGGCGGGACGACGGGGGAGGTCGATTTCGGCTTTTTTTCCTTGACTTCGTGGATACCCACCCACAGAATAATAAAACTGAGGATGTAAATGAGCGCATTGACGGCAAAAGCCGGACTGGTGAAAGGGATACCGAACACGACGGCCGCCGTCCCGAACTGACGCCACAACCAGCCGCCCAGCGAGAAGCCCAACGCCACGCCGCCTATCGAAGCCACCTCGAACAGCCCCGAAACGCGCGTGCGCAGTTTGGCCGAATGCGATGTGGTTTCGGCGATGTACCCAAGTGTGGCCGGCGCGTTGCTGGCGGTGGAAAGTCCTTCCAGCAGGCGCGTAAAGATCAGCATCCAGATCCAGGTGGTGACCGACGTAATTAACACGGCCAGCGCGCCGAACAACGGGCCGAAAATAATGAAAGGCTTGCGCCCGAAGCGATCGCTCCACGCGCCCAGCAGGATCGACCCGAATAACTCGGCCACAAAGAACGTGCCGATAATGATGCCTCCCAGGGTGTAGGAAATCTGGTAGACATTGTGCGCTCCGACAATGGCCCTCAATGGGTGGAAGGGGGAAAGCGCGGCTTCATGGATGGCGTTAAAGTAGAACTGGATATTTTCGCCCATGGCGCCGGCGGCTGCGCGCAAGATCAGCGAACCGATAATGACGGCGGCTAATGAGCGCAGCAAGCTGGGTGGTCGGGAAGTGCGTTGTTCGGGTTGATCCATGGAAACATCCTGTACCAAAATGGGTTAAGCGCTATCCGCAGATTTCACAGATTTTCGCAGATTTTAAGATTTAAAAAATTTGCGAAATCTGTGGACAAAGGTTCTTATAATCCACGTCGGGGTTTACCAGTTTTTCCTGGTTTCTTCCCATTCCCGAACGCGTGTGAACAACTCGCTCAACGAATGCAAATCTGCGATCGGCACGGACAGGTTCTTCGTCTGCGTTTTGCTGTATTGGAAGACGCGGCTGCCGGCGTAGATCGTGCTGGCTTTGCGGCGAAACTCCTCGTGCGAAATATAACCCGCCAGCCAGGTCTCCATGCCGTAAATCCAGACGTTGCCCCACTCGTGCGGCTGGATCAGCACTATTTCGGCTTTGCCCGCGCTGTGGATGCCGATGCGCGCATTGGGAATGCTCTCGGTGCGGATATAGGCCAGGCTGAAATACTCGTTGGCGGCGAAGCAGCGCTTCAAGGGATCGAGGGTCAGCGTCTCGGTGATGAAGTTGCGCTCCGCATCCTGCCCGCCGATTTCGACGTTCACCGGGACGCTGCATTCACTCTTTAGCGCCAGCCGCCCAAGCGGCGACCAGTTCTGTGGACGGGCCCATTCGATTTTCAAGGGGTGGATCAGGTAAATGCGCTGACCGGCGTCCGCCGCTTTTTGGATGTCTTCGGGGGAGTTGGTCGTCAGGCCGAACAAAAAAGCGAACAGGTAAATATCCTGGTCGCTGTGGTTTTCGGAGGCAAACTGGTCGGCGGGGATCAGGGCCGGGGCGCGCAAAACAAGCTCAGGGCTGCGCCGCGTGGCGACGATCTGGTTGCGCTTCGACATGACGAAGGTTTTGACGTCGCAGCGATGTCCGCCCAGCGAAACGTCGTAACGGTCGGGCTGGCTGAAAGGCGTTGCGCCTTTCACGTCGAAGGGGATGGCCTGCTCGCCGAGATAACGGCGGAAGGCCAGTTCCACCGCCACCCCGCCGACGATGCGGCGCAGGCGCGAGTAGAGCGAGCCGCCCATGCGGTCATACGTATAGGGCAGCGAGCGGGTGGCGTAGGCAATGCCGCCTTCGGTCAGGTCGGGGGTGTAGGGAAGTTTGATAAAGTCGCTAGAAGTAATCATGGGCCAAGTCTCCTATCTATTTGAGACGGTTTCGAGTTTTCTAATCTTTCATCAAGTAGTTTGCCAGGAATGCCAAAGAAAGAATGGTGATCAGACCAATTGTAATCTGTGGGGACGCTCCAAAAATGATCACAATGCCTACGAAAACGCCCATTCCCAGGAAAATAATGACAAAAAAGCGATTTGCCGAGCCATGCTTGACGATACGATAGCGCCAGCGGGATATTGGCGTATTGATGTGCGCCGGGTAGCGTCCTTTGTGATGCGCAGGTACTTCTTCCACTTCGATAAAACGGTCCTCTGCGGGGGCGGCATCTTGACCATCCTTTTGTGCCTGGATGTCTTCATCTGAAGTGATCGTTTTAATCCGTTTTGCATCTCGAAACGCAAAAATGGCAATCACGAGAAAGATCAGGTAAATGGCAAAGACGAAAAAGCCGCCAAAGATATAGTTGGCCGGTGAGATGAGCGTAAGATAAAGAATGCCAATTCCAATGATTGTGACGACAAACCAAAAAACATATTCCATCGCGCGGTAAAAGGGCTTGGGCGGTGAAGGATAACCGTATACTTTGGGGCGTGGCTGCCCACGATATGGGACGGGGTATCTGGCTCGCATGGTTTCTAATTCTTCCTGAACTGCAATGGAAAATGTAATCACATATCTAACCCATATCGAAATTTTCCATACTAAATTTTCTTATCAAGGAATCTTCGGTCTGGAACAACGTAAAATGATTGATGTTGTAATCATCCAACTCTTTCAATGCTAATTTTCTGTCGGCAATTGGGATAGTAATTTTTATTAATATGTCTTGCTTGGGATGTTTTTTATCAAATATTTCATCATGGGAACAAAAAACATAATCTTTACGCTCTTCTACCCACTTTAATGCCATTGTATAGCAAGCCTTTTGCATGAAATGTCTCTTATGGGTAGCTATATGCGGGCCTTTTTCTTGGATTAGCGGTTTCCCTTCTCCGTAAAAGTCCTTACCACTATTTATACTCTCAATGTATACAAATACGGCAATGCACTCTTCCTTTGGATTTGCATCACACATGGCAAAATAGGCCGCGATATAAGGTGACTCTGACCAATCCAAAAAAGGGGATGGATATCCATGATGTCGCAGGTAAACCCAATATTCGTAATCAGGGAAAGGATCCGGCCCAAATACTTTATTCCGATTCCCTATAACCCCATAAAAATCTGAGACATTTGGCAAATAATCCCATTTTATCCCCGTGTAAGATTCTAATTCAGGTATTATGTATCTTGCGTCTGACAAGTATCGCATGAAAGTGAATTCTTTATCCGTCTCTCTTTCTAAAGTTGTTTTTAAGGGCCATTTTGCGGATGCTTGACCCCGAAATAATATAGTGTTTTTATGTTTATGGGTTTGACCATTCCCAATAGGATATTCGTGATATCCATAGTCAAGTCTGATTTTGTCAATCTCTGTTCTAAATTCGGCCCAACTTTTCAGGTTTCGCTTTTTCATGATATTTTCCTTAATCACTCACCTTATGACACAAGGGCTATTCACCACACGCGTGCGGCAAAAAATGAAAACCGTGTAGTTCAAGTTACTTCAATGTCTGTTAATTCTACTTCGATGTCGGCTCGTGATGTTTCAGTGTCATCTCGTGATACTTCAATTTCTGTTCGTGATGCTTCAATGTTCGCTCACGATGCTTCAGTGTCGACTCGTGATGCTTGAATTTGCGCTCGTGATACTTCAATATTGGCTCATGTTACTTCAATGGCTGTTCATTCTATTTCAATTGCGGCTCATGTTGCTTTGATGGAAGTTCGTGTTGCTTCAATGGCAAATTTCCGTTAGGGTCAGGGGGTGGCAAGAAGACCCATGTGTTTTGGAATATGCCTGACCGCGATACGGAATGCCATGTGACATGATTTCCAATCATTCCAAAACTGTAAAATAACCCAGGTGAAACGCAAGACTATTTTCTGCCATGCCTGCTCATTTTGCGCCCAGGTTCGTTCACGCGATGTTTCCGTAAAACAGCGCCGCGCCTGTCTTTTAACTTTTGCGCGCCGATAAATTCATAAGACCGTTCTAACCGATCAAAAAAACTGTCACTGTCATGCGGCTCATGATTTCGGCCATCTACGTCTGGCGTTATTGTTTTGATCTTTTTCGCATCTCGTGTTGCAAAAAAAGCGATGACCCAGAACAACAAATAAATAAGCAGTACATACACCATCCGGGTCGTTTTGTCAGTCACCGCAAAATAAACGAGGCAAAGGCCAATGCCGACAGCCGCACACCCCCCACTGCGCGCCAATTCTTTGTCGTCCGGCGTAGGCACATAGCGACGTTTCGGTGTTCTGGGGTACGGCCCCTCGCCACGATATGGGACATATCCAGGCATACTTTTTATCCCGGATCATTCCGAAACTGCAAGCAATAATGATGAAAGGTATTGCTCACCCAGGCGCTGCCCAGGCCGAAGGGCGCCAGGCGCTGGTTGTCCTGCATCCAGATTTTCTCGTCCTTGAGCGTATACACTCTGCCCAGTTCGCGGGCCAGGTCCCACGCCAACGGGTAAATTTTACCGCCCTTTTTGACGTTTTTGACGATGATCGTCAGGTAGGCCTTCTCGCGCAGCAGCGGCTTCAGCCCGGCGTAAATCGCCGTCAGCCGCGCCAGGAACGCCTCGTAATCGCGCACATTCCCCAGGTCGTTCGGGTCGTCCGAATAGACCACGTCCAACGCAGCGGACTCGCGGCGTTTCTTCTGGGTCTCCGCGCCTTTGGCGTGCAGCATATCCCAATAAGGCGGCGACGTGAGCACATAATCGATCATGGGGAGATGATAATCGACGGCCAACGATGCGTCCCCGGTGATGATCTCGGCGGTCAGACTCCCGATATCCTTCGTTGCCGATAAAGCGGCTTTTTCCTGCCCGATAATTTCGCGCGCGATCTCCGCGTACCTGGCGTTTAACTCGATCCCGTAGGAATTGCGCCCGGCCCGCAGCGCCGCCACCAGCGTCGAGCCGGTTCCGGCCATTGGGTCGAGCACCGTTTCGCCGCTTTTGGTGAAAAATTCGACGAACTCCTGCGCCATCGTCTCGGGGAACTTGGCCGGATGCGTAAGCACACCCTTCTTGCGCGGCGGCGGGTTGTGGATGAACCACGATTTTTGGAACTTAAGCCAGGTCTTCGCATCCAGGTCGTTTAGTTTATTTCGCATGTTTTCCCTAACGTTTAATATCTCAAGTCTAAGTATCATCTCAATAATCGGTGGTTGAGTAGGCAGCGGTGCTGTCCCGCTGCCGTATCGAAACCACTTGCAACAACAATTCCCCCCAAATTTTGAGAAGATACAAGTCTAACATCAAATGTCAAACGTCTTTACGGTCTCGGTGTTCTGGTCGGCGTGGCGGTTTTGCGCGGCGTGGCGGTTGGCGTGGGGGAGACGTATGAAACGTCCTGCACGGTCAGGTCCGAAAAGCTGATGTTCATGCCGTTGGGGCTGACTCCGCTGGCGAACAAGCCCAGCGTGCCGTAGTGGAAGACCGGGTCGATGACGCTGAATTGGTAGCGGTCGTTCAAGAAAAAACGCAGTTCCACACCGGCAACCCACACGCCCAGTTTGACTTCACCCGGCGCGGAGAGAGGCGCATCGCCACTGGCTACCCAGTTTTGGATGGGGACAATTTTGTTGGCCTGCATTCGCTCCGCGCGCACCTGGCCGTTGCAGCCCAATGTGTAGCGGTAGGTATCCGCATTGCCGGCGGCGCGGAACAACATGCCATAGCTATCGCCCACGCCGCAGCGGTTGACGCTCACCGTCACTTCGGCGTAGAAATCTTTCAGCGCCAGGCCGTTGCGCAGGCTGAACGTGTACGCCGGTGGGACGTTGATGGCGGCAGTCAGCCGGTTGCGGTTGACGATGATGTCGTTGCCGCCGTCGCCTGCGGTTTTGGCGGCTTGCCAGCCCGTTGGGTCGGAAAAATCGTCGGCAAACGATTGCGCCCCACGCCCGGGCTGCGCATCCAGCGTGGGAGATGCAACAGACGTCGAAAAAGGCGTCTCGGTAGGCTCGGGCGGGAACCAGACGATGGTTGCGGTGGGCGTGCTTTCAGCGCCCTGTGTAGCTGATATGGCGGTAGGCAGCCCTGGGGTGAGTGGGGTGGGGGTGTTCGCAGGGGCGGCGCATGCCGCTAAAACGAGAATCGCTATCGGGAGGAGAAAGATTAATCGTCGCATTTTCATTAAAGTGACACAGATGGTTCGTTTTTTTGAGATTAGCAAGGCGTCCACCAAGTAAACCGTAAGTCGAGATTAATCTCGACTTACAGTTGGCGGCGGACCAGAGAACCAGCATGGCGCATTCCAACGCCGCTCCATTTTAGCATAAGCAGCTCCGGATAAACGAATGGCAAAACTCTGGCTCAACCTGTGACAGGCAATATACAGATTCGTGGGTTGTCTGTTTTCATGCTTGACATTGCCATCTGGCAGGTGTACAAAAAGTATACAGGTTTTTTTATGGGAAGTCCCAACATTCAGGAGAGCGATGCTATGACTCAAGATGCGGTTCTGGTTACCGGCGCAACAGGGCATATTGGCAACGTGCTCGTCCGCAGGTTAATTGTAAAAGGGGAAAAGGTCCGGGCGCTGATCCTGCCCGGAGAAGATACCAACGCGCTCAACGGGCTGGACGTGGAGAAGGCCGAGGGCGATGTGCTCGACCTGTCCAGCCTGCGGGAAAGTTTTCGGGGGGTGCGCAAGGTGTTTCACTTGGCAGGCGTGATTTCGATCATGCCGGGAGAAAATTCGCTGATGCGGCGCATCAACGTTGAGGGGACCGTCAATGTTTTGAAGACGGCCCTGCAAAGCAACGTGAAGCGGCTGGTGTATACCAGTTCAATCCACGCGCTGGCGCGCGTCCCGCATGGCCGGCCGGTGGATGAGAATGTCCCCTATGATCGGGAAAATCCCTACGGGGCGTATGACCGCTCCAAGGCCGAGGCCACGCTGGAAGTGCAGAAAGCGGCTGCGGGTGGGCTGGACGCGGTCATCGTCTGTCCGACGGGGGTGATCGGCCCGTACGATTTCCGCAGTTCGATGATGGGTGACATCATCCGCACCGCCGCGCAGCACAAAGCAACGCTGTATGTGGACGGCGCTTATGATTTCGTGGACGTGCGCGACGTGGCGGATGGTTTGATCGCGGCGGCAGAGAAAGGCAAAACCGGCGAAAGCTACATCCTTTCGGGCCAGCAGATTTCCGTCGCGGCGCTGCTGGAAGCGGTGCGCCAGATTACCGGGCGTGGCTTTCCGAAACTCAAAATATCTTTGCCGCTGGCTACGTTCGCGGCGCGTTTTACGCCGTTATACTACCGGTTATCGAAGGCCAGCCCGCGTTTCACGCCCTATTCGCTGGAAGTCTTACAGAGCAATTCGGTGATCAGCCACGCCAAAGCGACGCGCGAGTTGGGCTATTCTCCGCGCCCGGTGTATGAGAGCATTGCAGATTCCATTCGCTGGTTTTTTGAGCATTACCGGGGGGCAGAAGCCGCAAATTCTTAACCGCAAGAGATCGGGCCTGTTTAAATTAACTCCCCGCCGGAAGGCGGGGAGTTTTGTTGAACGTGTTATTTGTAACTTCTCAATCATCGGTGGTTGAGTAGGCGGCGGTGCTATCCCGCCGCCGTATCGAAACCACATCTAACAACAATTCCCCCCAAATTTTGAGAAGATACTGTTATTTCATCACCGTCAGCAGCCAGGTTGCCAACGCAGTGACATCTGGGTTGCTGCCGCGCGAGCGGTAGAACCACCCGCCGAATAGATAGTCCAGGAAATTGCTGTAAGTAAGTTTGGGCAGCGGCGGCGGGGTTCCGCCTACGATTTTCGTTTTGGCGGTTTCATCACCCGTGCTGACCTGTCGCAGTGACACGTTCCAGGTGTACTTTTCGCGCACGAATGTTGCCCAATAAAATATCATCGTCTGAAGCGTTTCTGTTGACATTTGGACGCAAGAGACGTAGTGCAGTTCTCCGGGGGTTTTGGCGAGGACGTTATCGGGAAGTGTATCGTCTACGCCGTAAATGGCGGCAAGGATGTGATCTTTATCCAGCCCAAAAATGGGCAGGTCGGGCTTCTTGTTGCTTTCGCACACGCTCTTAATGGCATCTTTCATTGCCTTCCTGGCTTGCGCGCCGCTCGATTTCGAGAAGGCGGTGTAGGTGTCGGCCGTTGCGCTTTCGGCGGATTTCTTGCCGGCATCGGTGGCGGCGCTTTTCGCGGCTTCGTCGATCTTTCCCAAAGCGCCGAGGAAATCTTCGCTGGCGCTCATGTTGGCCGCCCATTTGAGATAGACGCCCGAAATCCGGTCTTGCGCGGGCGGCTGGTCTTTGGCTTCGGACAACGTTACCACGATCTGGTAGCGGTCGATGGCGTTGGTAAAGTCGTTCTTCTCAAGGAAGGTGTCGCCCCACGTAATGTAAAGTTTGATCGTGGCGGCCTTTGCCTGGGCGGCCGGCCCGGAAGCCGCCAGCGGTTCTGGGTCGGCGGCGATGGTCTGGTCGAATTTCGCTTTGGCGCTTTCGAATTGTTTTTGGGTCTGGAACGCCAGGCCCCAGGCCAGGTAGGTTTGGGCAAGCTCGCGCTGCGCCGACTTGACGTCTTCGGCCCTTGCGGCCTTTTCTGCCCAGGCTTTGAATGTTTTCAGCGTCCCTTCCGCCCCGGCAAAATCGCTGGCATCGCGCTGGCCTTTGGCCCAGGTGAGGTAGACCTCGGACATCAGGCCGGCTGCTTCTTTGGCGGCGCCCGTCTTGCCAAAATCTTGCAGGATGTGGTTGATGGTGCCAATCGCATCGGTGTATTTCTTGGCGGCCAGTTGCTCTTTGGCCTGGGCCATCAGCGCGACGGCGCTGTGTTCCTGTGCCTCGTTGACGAACAGGCCCTTGGGGTACGTGTGCAAATAGACCTGGTACGTATTGTAGGCATCCTGCCAGGCGTTTTTGCCTTCGTTTTCGACGGCCAGGGAATACAGGGCGCATTCGTTTGCCAGGGCCGAAAGGCTCTGGTCGGCGACGGGGGCCGGGTATACGCTATTGTAGAAATTATCCATCGAAAGCACTTGCTCACAGTTTTTGGCCTGGTAATTGGATTTGATGTTGTTGGCCAGCATAACATTCCCCGCAAAATAGATGCCCGGCACGACGATCAGGACGATCAATACGATGACAACAACGGCAATGATGATCTTAAGTTTTGAGTTCATATTTGCATCCTTGAAATGGTATTAAATGACTGTGAATTGCGTAGTAATGATAACAACGCCCTGGATTTAAAGACCTTACAGTTTGTTGCCATTCCAGGGTGACTTTGTTTGGCCGGTGGCTTTCGGTGACTATATTCTAGCGCACATCCGTTGGGGGTACCCCCGTCGTTGCGGTTGGCTTGTCGCTTCGCTTTGACCGACAATGCCGTCGCTTTAACTGACGCCGCCGTCACTTTAACCGACAATGCCGTCCCTTTAACCGACGACACCGTCACTTTAACTGACGACGCCGTCACTTTAACCGACAACGTCGTCACTTTAACCAACGCCGTCGTCACTTTAGCCGACGCTGCCGTCACTTTAACCGACAATGCCGTCGCTTTAACTGACGTCGTTGTCACTTTAACCG
>JBARBA010000609.1:0-6880 GCA_049792555.1 Anaerolineales bacterium | reverse complement strand
GGCATACAGTTGTTCCACCATGCGAATCAGCACCAGGTCGCGCGCCAGCCGCCAATCGACGCGCGCCAATTCTTCGCCTTCTTCAAAGACGCTGATGTAACTGTCCAGGGCCAGGAAAGGCTTGTTGCCGCGCTTGACGTGCTCGGTGTTGGCCTTGATCAGGACATTTCGCAAGTAGTCGTAACGCCCAATGACATAGAAGTTGCGGAAAAAGCGCTTGTCATTTTGCTGCTGGATGTAGGCGGCCAGCGCGTCTCCCATTTGACGGATATTTTCGATACGTTGTTGCTCCATGTGGACGATCCTCCTTAAGAATGGTTCGGTCAGTTTCCAGGATACGAGCGCGGATTCGCTTTGCAGGGAATAGCTACCGCGCGGGTCGATTTTGTCTTTGGCAAAACGAAAGGCCTGGCGCATAAAATAGGTGCGGATAAACCTGGGCGCATTACGAGGGACATCATCGGCTACGCCAAACAGGTCTTCATAGAGATAATTCCGCGCCGGTTCCGGGGCCTGCGTTTCGCCGCGTTTGGCTTTGGTGATTTCCCAGGCGCGATGGACGAGTTCCTTCCAGGCGGCAGAGTAGGTTGCCGAGAGCATGTCGCGCAGGTATAAAATCACCTGATTGGGAAAATGATAGATATTCAAGTCCACGCCTTGCCCGCTGTTGGTGAGGTGATAAGCCGTGAGCGAGAAGGGTTGCCCAAAACTCTGCTGTTCCAACTGGCGGCGCAAGGCTTCCAGCAGCATTTCCACCAGCAGGGTGCGGTATTTATGGGCCGGTTCCGGCATCTTCTCATTGCCGCTCTGTTGCGCCATGTGGATGGCAAGCTTGTTTTCCTCCAAAAATCGTTCTGCAAAGTAGCGCATGATTTCAAGATTATCGGAGTGGACAAAGAACAAGCGCCCGCCGCATTTGGCGCTGCCCAACGGCAAGGCCTGGATTGCCAGCAAAGCCTCGCCGGAGACGGCGATCCCGGCATCTCCGTAAGGGTGAAAGTTAATTACGTCTTCGCCTGTCAACAGGGGAATATGCTGGCGGAAAGCGCGACCCGGCGGCAAGTGCCCATCCACATCCAGCGCCACTTGCGCCACCGGCAGGCCCAAAAAGAAATCGGTCTCTTCCAGGCGCGGGGCGCTGGCGCGAAAAGCCGTCAGGACGCTCTTTTTATAGGCTTCCTGTTTCTCCGGCTGGTTGAAAAAAGCCGGTTGGGTAAAGCCGGAGTTTGGAAAAGCAACCGTCAGGTAGCCGCGCAAGGGGTTTTTGGTATATTGCTCGGCCATATATCCGGCAATGGCCTCCAGGTCGGCCTCGACCAGTTCTTCGGGCGAATCTTTATTGGCAAAGGCGGTGATGGTCGCCAAGCCAACGTCCACCAGTGGGTGTCCAGTGTATTTCAGCATGTACACACTCCTTTCGGTTGGATGATCGAACAAAATCATGCGGCAAGGATACTTTTATCCCGGCCATTGCGCGCCCCTACCAACCCGGAAGTTTTTCCGAACGGGTGGGGAGGTTTGTCAGCGTTTCCTGCGCGCCGCGTCGCGGACGGCCTGCAGGTTGATGATCTCGGCCACTTCGAAGCGCGGCGGCAGGCTGCCGGGGACGGGCCGCAGCCGCAGGCAGGGCGCAAAGTAGCCCATGCGCCCGTGCAGTTCGGCCAGCAGCAGCGCGGCGCTATAATTCAGCGCCGGCGGGTTGACCAGGATTTGCGCCGTCTGCCATTCCTGCGCCGTCAGCCCGGCGGCCTCGGCCAGTTGCGCCACCTGCGGCCCAAGCGGCTGCTGCGCGTCGATTTGCGAGGCAATGTCCACAACGCGCTCGAGCGCCTGCCCGGTGATGCTCTCTATTTCCCCGCGCTGGGCGGGGGTGAGGGGGTGGGAGTAGTTGAGGAGCAGCATGTTTTTACTCACAGAGAGCGAATTTTTAGATCAGTTATCAATGTTTTTGTTGGGCTTGATGATGTTTCATCTTGCCTGACCAATGCTTTAAACCATGGCGACCGTAATAAGGTTAAGACTTGACGACCATCTTCATTTAGAAAATTTTCATCATCTTGTCCATCCGTTCGATTCCCTTTGCGTCCAACACCGGGCATCGTGTTGAGATAATTTCGCCGAAAAGTTTCAAGCGATAACCCCGTAAAGCCTGCAATGTCGGCTCCTTTTAAGCGTGATAATAGATCGGCACTGCTTATCAAATATCCTGGCGCTTCACCTTCAAGTCGCTCCAGTTCTTCCAAAATTCTTTGATAACGTTCATCAAAGATCGTTTTTACAACATATTTTCTACGATAGTCAAATTCTTTTTTGTCATTACTGAATGGCTGCAAATACTGACCATCTTCCCTCAGATTAGACACGAAGGTGTAATATATTTGAGAAATGAAGCCACTGACGTAAGCCGTTTGCATAATGGCAGCATTGAGTATGTTAGAGCCGCCAGTAAGATTTGCCCAAATATTCTTACCAGTAGAGCCGGGTGGGTGGAATTTCAACATAGCTTTTGCTACTGTCTCAAAGCAAGCATCGAAATCATTTACATCGAGTTCACAGACGTAAAACTCTCCTTCGCCTATGTCACGCTTAAGATATTCGGCAACAATCTGCAAGGAATTTTTCTTTTTCTCGGCCCATTGCTGGCGAACATTTCGCTGCATATATTCATTGTAAACAGTTGGGTAAGCCGGTTCTTGACCGTTGGCAATTTCTGGCGATGTGAAGATAACCACACCTTGAACAACATTCCCTAAGTCTGGAGAATCGCCAATTTCGTGTTTGATATATGATAGGCCAGTAGTTACTGCGCCAGGCGATTTACCCAATCCTACAAAATGATAAACACCCATATTTTTCTCCTTGAAGCGAGTCGCAAATGATGTTCATTCATTTTCATGTGCGTCGGAGTTTGCAAAATACCCATACCCGGCGCTGGTTTTTGCGCCTGCGCCCAGGTCTTGCATTTATTCATCCAACCGAACATCTTTGGCTTTAGGTTTGCCCTTTTCGGAAACGAGGTGGAACACTACTGTTTGTCCAGGTTCCAGCGTTTGAAGGTTGTTAGCCAAGTCATTGCGATGCACAAAAATATCGTCAATTCCTTCCACATTGATATAACCATACGATTTATTGTCTCCAAGTCCAAAATTTTGGACAGTACCTCGCCGATAACCGGAAGGTAGTGGATTCGGCGCGCTTGTCTCAACGGGTTTTGAAGCAATGCTGATATTTGTGTCTTTGCATCCTATCTCTTTCATCTTCATCCTCCCATACCCGCTGGAAGTCTTGGCCCCAATGCCTTCATCTCTCAGGGCGCAGGCCAAAATCTCGAAAGCGGCCTTTACCCATTCTTGCGGGCCGCCCAGGGCAATCAGGTAAGAGCCGGTGGCGCTCAGGAAGGAAATGGGGGTGGGACTGTCCCAATCGGCGGGAGGAGAATCTTTGCCACTGTAATAATCCTGGTGGTGAACGGTCATCACGTCCAGCGCCAGGGGCGTATCTGTTTTGAATTTATCTGTTCCGGGGACGTAGAGCGCATCGTAAAAAGTAACGTAACCAGCGGTTTTAGGGTTGCCAAAGACGATTTTGTAGGCTTCTGTTTCGGGTTTCCACCCATCGCCCAATCGTTTTGCGGCATAATGCGCCGCCAATCCTTTGAGCGCGCTGCCGGGGATATACGGCACGCCGTAGGTGCGGTGCAGGCTAATGGAAGTCTCCAACACGCTTTCGCCGCCAAGTCCGATGGCGAGGCGGCCCAGCACGGCGGCTTCATGGGTTTGAGCACCCGCCTCTGTCAGTGATTTTTTCCAACGGTCGAAGAAGGCTTTGTAAAGGGCATCCACTTGACGAACGGTTTGGGCGAAATGTTTGGCTTTTAACTCTCCCAGGCCCTTTGCTTGCATGGGTAGATATTTGTCAATCCATAGCCCGGCATGGACACCGGATGGAATAGTCGAATCATCCTGATCGGATTTTGGAAAATAAGGCACAGATCGCAAAACAGGTCTGCGTCCATCTTCTTGCTTTTCACTCATCCTCGCCTCCATCATCCGATGCTTTTACACCTAACACGGACTCGGCGAAACGCTTGTACCATTCCAGCGCAGCCAGGGTTTTGCGCGTCAGCCAAATGTAATCGGAGAGTTCATCGGTACGGCATTTGCCCAAAAACGATTCCGGATCATTTTTACAGACAGTTTGCGCCAAATCTTTGAGCAAATTTGTATGGCCGGGTTTACCGCGCGTATAAACGAAGGTGATGGCTTGCAGCAACCCGGCTTGACGTACCAGAATAGGCAATTTGTGCGCCATTGCGCCATACTGCTTGCGTTCCTTTTCCGGTTTATCACCTTCAGGTTTATCAACGTATTTTTGTACCTGCTGGTAAACCGTATTGGCATATTCTTGACTCAAGGTTTTCATCATCTCAGCCTCCTACACCAGATGCACGTTGCACAGACCGCGTCCAACCGTGCTCTTGCCGCCAACCTGCAAGGAATTTTTGGCAATTTCTTTGATGGTATTGACGGCATTGTCGTAACTTACCATCAGTTGCCCATCTTTATCTTTCACTTCCTGCACCGTCATCAGTCCGACCAGGATGCTTTCAGCGGGCAGGGCTTCTTCGTACCAAAGAGCGCCATCATCGACTGTTTTCTCATTTTCCTTAATCCGAATCCGCGCGGCGACTTCGGTAGCCGTTTCGAGCAAAAATGCCAACACATTATCATGCACTACGCATACGCGGGAGGAAAAGGCATCTTGCCAGGGGATTTCAGTAAATAGTTGTGAGCGAATCCCATTGATGACATCTTGCAAATTCTTGTTGAAATCTCCGGTCAGGCGCAGGTCTTCCAACACAACCTGTTTTTCTTGCTTTTCAATCAGCATGGTCAAGCTGGAAAGATTTTCTGCCAGTAAACAAGTATTTTCGTTGGCAACTTCCGGTACTTCTCCAAAGGCTAGTTTGTTTGCCATCTTACAGTCGCGCTGGTAGCGCCGCAGAACCAGCGGCGATGTGACCCAGGCAAACGTGCCAGAGAGTGATCGCACCGGCAGGAACAGCAGGCGCAAATCCGAAAATTGCGCGGAACCGGCGTGGTCGCTTGCTCCATTGGTATCCGGGCCAAAGACTTTGATTTTCATAGTTTCATCTTCGCAATTGGCGCGCAGAACGCCTTTGATGGTGGAACCCGGCACAATTGGCAGGTTGGTGGCTTTTTCGCGGGCAATCGGCAGGTCAATGACACCCACGCCCTGGCCGGTGCCAGCGTGGAGCGGGGAAAGGGCATGGAGGAAGAGCAGGTTGGTATTCATCGGGATTCCTTTTCAGTTAGGTAGGTAAAAAAGGCTTGTAGAATGTTTTTTTTATTTTTCAACAGTGGAATATTTGCTATTTCGTTGGCACTGATTTGACTCTGAACCAACTTATCAACACCATCATCTTTTCCAATCAGACGCAAACCTCCAGGCGGGGTATATGGTTCATCTGAATTCACTCTGTCCCATTGCAAAATGACAGCCAACCCAACATTGCCATCAGCACATGCAAGCGGGCGCAAGATAAGCGAACTGGCAAGACGGTCGTATTTATCAATGCCTTGCAATGTTAAATCGCCTTTAATTTCCTTGTCATGCGCCATGTGAAAGATGATAGGAAGCCCAAAGGCTGCTCGTGGATATTTGGGTATCAAGGAACTTTTGGAGACATTAATGGCTACTTTCGCCTCATACCCCAATTCTTTTCGGATTGCATTCGCCTCAGGCCATTGGCTTAACCCTTGGTCTTTTGGTCGCCCTGTACGTTTGTCAACTCTTGCATCCTGTTGTCGAAATCTTTGAAATAAACCTATTAAGTTTTTCCAGGCAGTAATACCATCTTGGGTTCGGGATGTTGTGATAAAAAATATGTCTCTACAGCCTAAATGAGGGACACCTTTTGCCCACACCCCGTTAAAAACAACATACTTTGCTGCTTGGTCCCCAATCCATTTGTTAACATCTTTAGCCAATGGTATCGTTCCATTGTTATCTGTTCGGCTTAAAGCGCCAAATCCACGCCGTGTACGAGCACCAATGCCGCCAAATGTTTCCCATGCCCATAAAGCTGCATTTACATCTTCCTGATATTTGCTTGGATAAGTTAAAACTACGCTAAACTCTACATCAAGTAAGACCTTTTTAGA
Organism: Anaerolineales bacterium; assembly: GCA_049792555.1. Taxonomy (GTDB): domain Bacteria; phylum Chloroflexota; class Anaerolineae; order Anaerolineales; family Villigracilaceae; genus UBA5195. Next base: position 695 of record JBARBA010000609.1, on the reverse strand, counting down.
AACCCATCCAACCTGCTTGCATTCATTCTTATCCGGCATAAGCGGAAAAGCTGCATAAGAAGCGATTTTAGGGGAAGCCACTGTTTCTGGCTTGGTTACTGTTCTGCCATTTTTATCCTGTTTTGTGCTGGAGATAACCCAAAAAGCAACTTCTTCGTTACCAGGTTTTGTTATATCAACCGAAATTACCACCTGTGATTCAGATTGTGTACTTCCCCAAATTTCATCTTCACGAATTTTCATCTTCTCCAAAGCACTATCAAACTGCCCGCCGCGCGTGGCGCGCCACCAAAAGCGCAGTTGACCGCGCACGGATGTGCCGCGAATGACGGTGATGAGGTCGGCTTCTTGCGCCTTCACGCCGCCGCCAAAGAGCGGGGTGATCAGTTTGTATTTGCGGGTTTCGGTAATATAGCCATCGTAATTTGGCTTAACATCTGGCGCTTTTTCTATATTTTCAAAAACCTTCTTGGGGTCACGGGTTTTCATTAATTCACCTCCAAATCTACAGACTTTCCATCCCAAACGCCAAGCAAGGCCAGGCCAAAACCGTCTCGGCGATCTTGATCTTTATCGCTGATGTTTTGCAGCCAAGTATTTTTGATGAATTGTTCGATAGTACCTGGGTCATCACTCGTCAGCTTCAAGAAGTACACACTCCCAGCAGGGGCCAGGCGGCGGCTGGCTTTTTGTTG
>JBARBA010000608.1:0-5858 GCA_049792555.1 Anaerolineales bacterium | reverse complement strand
TTACTTAACCGAGGCCTGCGAAGCCGCCAACTATGGCCGCCCCGTGCCTTCCATCTTACCGGCTGGTCGCTTCGTTCACACCCCGTGAACGATTACAATCAAAGAACGTGGGAAACAAAGAACGGACAGCATTGCGATGTTGACGAAGGTACGGAATCCAAGCCGTCTGGAAACGCTCCGTTTGACAGTTGGCGCATTGGTCAATGCAAATGGAGTGAAAAGGTGTTGCCGCCGTTGTGGGAAGACAAATATGGAGAACGTTTTGTGATGCAGCGGTGGGCACAGCGAAAGGAACCGTATACGCAATATGCAAGGGGCGGTAAAATAGGCCACCAGACAAGCACCTGAGAAGAGGAAAACCATGTCCGACACATTTAATTGCCCCAATTGCGGCGCACCGTTGGACTATCAGGGCAGCGACCCGATCATCCGCTGCCCGTATTGCAATACTTCGGTCGTCGTCCCCGGCAACCTGCGCGCAAAACCATCCTTCTCGTCACAACCCGGCAATTTCGCTCTGGGCAGCGCGGGCGATCTGGGCGGTTTGCTCCAGAAAGCCATGCGCTTCAAGGAAGTTAAAGACCTGGCGCAGGCCGGGAATAAGCTTGAGGCCATCCGCGTTTACCGCGAAATCACCGACGCCGACCTGGAGACGGCGCGCGCGGCAGTGGACGCGCTGGCGGCCAACCAGCCCATTACGTTATCGAGCTTCAGCGCGGCGGACGTCAAAGCCTCCGTTGCTGAGGCGAGGCAGGCGCTCAACAGCCCCACCTTCAACGCGCCCCAAACCATCCAAACGGGGCCAGCCACCAGAAGCAGTAGTCGCTCCGGGTGTTGGGTCGGCTGTTTGTCTGTGGGGTTGGTCGTTTTGGTACTGGCGATTGTCCTCGGTTCGATGGCCGGTCTGCTCGGCCTGGGCAATCTTTTCTCATGGCTGCCCATCCCAGGGATCGGCTTCGCTGCCCAGCAAATGTCCTTCGGCGGGGAAGGCGCCGGCCCCGGGTTGTTTACCGGTCTCCAGGCGCTGGCGGTTAACCCGGCCACCGGCGCCATTTTTGCTGCCGACCGCAACGGTGGACGTGTGCAGGCATTCGACCCGAACGGGAAATTTATCACCCAATGGACGTTGACCAGCGATTCTTCCAGCACCAACATTACCGGGATGGCCGCCGACCGCAAGGGGAATGTCTTCATCGTAATGAACGGAGACATCTATCGCTACGATGCCAACGGCGCGTTGCAGCAAACCTTGAAAGTGCCGGATGCTAATTTTTATAACCTGGTCGTCGGCGCGGATGGAAACCTGGTGGCGGCGGCGTCTATAACATTTAAGAACGAATCCATTATCCGTATGACGCCTGATGGGGCAGTGTTGAACACTTTTGCCGACGTTATCAGCAGCAATGGCGGTAAGATCGAGTCAGTCATACATGTGGCTGTGGATGGCAGCGGGGATATTTACGCGGCCGGCAGCGACAACACCGCCGTGTTCAAGTTCTCGTCCGACGGCAAATTCATCAGCCGTTTTGGCAGCAAAGGGACTCAAAACGGGCAGTTCAATTTCCTGACGGGCGGGATTGCGGTGGACGGCTATGGGCGGGTTTATGTGGGCGAGTATGGCAGTATCCAGGTCTTCGACAGCAACGGCCTCTACCAGAATACGATCTCTACTTTTGACGATTCCTTCTGCATGACCTTCGACGACCAGAACAACCTGTATACAACCAACAGGGGCAGCGGCGATGTGGATAAAATCACCAAGTTCAGTGTCCAAAAGCCGCCGGAAAAGTAAGCCTTTTTGTACCAATCCAAAGGAATTCCCAAAATGACATTCTTCAAAAAAATCTTCCACGCCATTTTTTCACAGGAAAACCTGTACGCCCTGCTGGTATTTCTGATCTTCGTTGCCCTGGTGGTGTTTACCGCCAACACCACTCCAACCTGGATTTATCAGGGTTTTTAGATGAGTATCCTTGAAATATCCATCCTGGCCGCGGCTGCGCTCGTCATCGGCCTGATCCCCCGTCCGCAAATCCGCGCGCACCTGCTTTTACTCGCCAGTATTCTCGTCGTTTACTGGCTGCAATCCAGGGCGGTTGAAATTTACAGCATTACCTACTGGCTGCCCACGTTGACCGTGATCCTGGTGGCGCTTTCCTGGGTTATTACGGCCTCGCCTGAAATACGCAGCCTGCGAACAAACTGGCCGGCCATCCTGCTCGCCCTGGTCGCCATCCTGGCCATTGACTTGACGAGGTACTTCGGCAAAACCAACCCGGTTTTCCCGGATATGGCCATCCCCAACCCGCTCAACGTTTTCCTGGTGATCGCGCTGATCTTTTTAGCCGCCTTCCTGACAACGCGCCTGGCGTTCATCAAACGTTTCAGCCTGCCTGTGACGATCCTTGTCATCCTGGCGATATTTGTGATCATCAAGCTTCCGGCCCTCGACAAAATCCTTTACAAACTCATCTCCAAAGCAACCGGCAATCCGCAAGACATTAAAGACACCTTTGTCTGGCTGGGGTTTTCGTACTTCGCATTCAGGATACTTCACACCATCCGCGACCGGCAAAAGGGACTGCTGCCGCCCGTCACGCTGGTCGAATATGGCGTGTACGTGCTCTTCTTCCCCTCGTTTGTCGCCGGGCCGATTGACCGCATCGAGCGCTTCATCCGCGACCTGCGCGCGCCCGCTCCCCTGACCGACGCGGACTGGTTCTTCGCGGGCCGCCGTCTGCTGGTCGGGTTGTTCAAAAAATTCGTCATCGCCGATGCGCTCGCCTTGTTTGCGCTCGACCCAAAGCTGCTCCCCCAAATCCATTCGACCGGCTGGTTCTGGGTCCTGCTCTACGCCTACACCTTTCAGATTTATTTTGATTTCAGCGGCTACACCGACATCGCCATCGGCATCGCGCAACTGGTCGGAATCAAGTTGCCTGAGAATTTCAACGCACCCTACCTGAAACCCAACCTGACGCAGTTCTGGAACAACTGGCACATCACCCTGACCCAATGGTTCCGCGCCTATTTCTTCAACCCGCTGCAACGCTGGCTGCGTTCGACGCGCGCCCCAATCCCCACCTGGTTGCTGATCCTGGCGCTGCAACTTTCAACCATGGTGTTGATCGGTCTGTGGCACGGCATCCTGCTCAACTTTGTACTTTGGGGAGCCTGGCATGGGTTCGGCCTTTTCGTGCATAACCGCTGGCGCGATGCGATGTCTGCCCGGGTCTCTGCCTGGGCAAATACTCCCTTGCGGACGAACGTTTTGAATATCGCCGGAATCCTGTTGACTTTCCATTACGTCGCCATCGGTTGGGTCTTTTTCGTCCTCCCGGCGGCTCAAATTCCAGCCGCCATCCGCCTGCTTCTCGGACTACCCTCTTGAACAGCATGAACCAACTCCCCAAAAAATCCCTGCGTATTCTCCTAAAAGCTGCTTTATTGTTTGTCGTCTTCAATTATGCTTTTAGCTTCGTACCCGATTCGGTCTTATGGCGGGTGTCGCTCTTCAATACCATCCTGCCGGGGGAAGCGCGCTTCCCAAAGGAAGACAACCTCGACCTTATTTTTAATATGCACGAAATCGCCAGTTCTCCCCGACGGGCGGACGAATATAAGGTCATTGCGCTTGGAGACTCATCCGTTTGGGGATACTCACTCGAGCCGAACGAAACTTTTGCGGGTATCATCAATGCTGCCAAGATGTCAACCTGCAAAGGACGGCCCATCCATGTCTACAATCTCGGCTATCCGGGGACATCGGTTTTCAAGGATGCGCTTATTCTCCAGCAGGCGCTGACCTATAAACCCGATTTGATTATCTGGAATGTCACCCTGCTTTCAGTGCTTGATAGCAAAATAGACATCGATTTCAGCGTCCTTCCTCCCAGTAATCCTGAAATAGCGCAAGGCTTGATTGAGCAATATAAATTATCGACAAAAATCACCCCAACGACAGGATCGGCGCTTCAAGACAGATCGTTCCTCAACCGCAGGGAACAAATTGCCCGGTTTATTAAATATCAATTGGATGGAATACGCTGGCAGGCCGCCGGAAGAGACCCCGTAGATAAAGCAACTCCTCCCCTGGCGATGGATGTTGCTGCAAACAAGCTTTTCAAGAGAGGCGGAATTTTTAAACCGGAGGTTATCCCCAACCAGCTTGAGTTCGACGTGCTGAATGCAGGGATTCGGATGGCAGGAAACACGCCGGTGGTCATTATTAATGAGCCGATTCTGGTCGTGGACGGAGCAAACAGCGACATCCGTTACGACGAAGTCTATCCACACTGGGCGTACGATCAATATCGCGCGCTGATGGCCGCGAAAGCAAAACAATATCACTGGGACTACACAGACTTGTGGAACATCGTCCCCCCGTCCCAGTTTACGTCAATCTTTCATCGCACGGTCAAAAGCGAAAAAGTATTTGCCCAGATCATTCAAGACATCATTAAAAAAAACACCTGCCCATAGTAACAAATCGGTATGAGCCAAATCCCCCAAAAATCCCTGCGCATTCTCCTGAAAGCAGTCTTTCTGTTTGTCATCTTTAATTACGCTTTTCGCTTCGTGCCCGATTCCGCCTTATGGAAAGTATCGCTCTACAACACCATCCTGCCGGGGAAAACGCGCTTTCCGCTGGAAGGCGATCTCGACCTGATCTTTAACGCGCATGAAATTGCCAACTCTCCCAGGCAGAAAGACGAATACAAAGTCGTCGTGATCGGAGACTCATCCGTTTGGGGATATTTGCTCAACGAAAACGAAACTTCTTCGAGCATCATCAATGCCGCCGGTTTATCCACCTGCAAAGGACGGCCCATCCATGTCTACAATCTCGGCTATCCGGGCCTCCTGGTGCTACAGGACACACTCATTCTCAAGAAGGCGCTGCCCTATAAGCCGGACTTGATTATCTGGAACGTTACCCTGCTTTCCATGCTTGGCCCCAAATCGATTATCAAAGCCAACGGCCTCATCAAAAATAATGTCGACCTGGCGCAAAGCCTGATCGATCAATACAATTTGGCCCCCGGCCTCGGCCCGCTTATGAGGGCCTCGCCGCCAAGCCAGCCATTTCTCAATCGCAGGGAGGCCATTGCCCGATTCATCAAGCTGCAATTGGACGGAATACGCTGGCAGGCCACCGGCGGAGAGCCGGTGGGCGAAGGCTACGAACCGCTGGGAACGGACGTGAAAGACAATGCGCTTTTCGAGAGAGGCAACCTTCGTCCTCCCACGCTCGACCCAAACCTGCTCCTGTTTAACGTCCTGAACGCAGGCATCCAGATGGCGGGCAATACGGCGGTGGTCATTATCAATGAACCCATCCAGGTCGTGAACGGAGCCAACAGCGACATCCGTTACGACAAAATGTACCCGCGCTGGGTGTACGACCAATATCGCGTAAGCATGACCCTGGAAGCAAAACAGGTTGGATGGGATTACATAGACCTGTGGAACATCATCCCCTCAAACCAGTTTTCAGATTCAGTCTTTCACCGCACGGCCCCGGGTGAAAGAGTATTTACCCAGGCCATGAAAGGCATTATTGCGCAGCACATTTCCTGCCCGTAAAAGACCTCGGAGTTCTTGGAGAACTCCGAGGTCTTTGAATGCGACATTCGCCTTATAATTCCCCCATGCCCGAAATCGTCAACCTGAATTCGCAAATCCAAAATCCTTTCACCTTCAGCCAATCCTCGCTGCAAGATTACGTCGATTGCGCGAGGCGCTTCCAACTGCGCTACATCGAACACTTACAATGGCCCGCCGTCGAAACGGCTCCCGTGCTCGAAAACGAACGCCGCCAGCTCGAAGGCCAGCAATTCCACCGCATGGCGCAGCAA
>JBARBA010000607.1:0-10358 GCA_049792555.1 Anaerolineales bacterium | reverse complement strand
GTCTTCACCTCGGCATGGTCGCGCAGTTCCAGGTGAACAATGCGCCGCTCGGCAGCAGACATGGGTTCGAGCATTTGGCGCTTGCCGGTGCGAATCACCTGGTCAGCCATGCGACGGGCCAACTGGCGCAACTGACGCTCCCGACGCGCGCGGTAGCCTTCCACGTCCACGATGACCTGTATCCAGTGAGTGGCTTCCTTGCTGATAATCAGGGCCAGCAGGTACTGCAGGGCATTCAAGGTTTCGGCGCGGCGACCGATCAGCACGCTCAAATCGTCGCCGTGGATATCGACCAGCATGGGCAGGTCGCCGTCAGAATCGGGGTTGGCAGCATAGCGAGCCGAGACCTTGGCGGCCACCTTCATGTGGCCGAGCATTTCGCTGGTCACCCGCTCGGCATAAGCCAACAGGGCATCGCCGTCGGTGGGCGCGGCAGCAGCGTCCGCCTGGAGAGAGGCTGGAGATGGGGCATCGGCAGATTTCAGGCTGAGTCTGACGCGCACCTGACGGGAACCGAGGCCCAAAAAGCCGCGGGTGCCCTCGTCGAGCACATCCACATCGACCATTTCCTTCGATACACCCAACTGCTCCAACCCGCGCGCCAGGGCTTCTTCCACGCTGGGCGCAATAATTTCAAGTGTCGTTCGTTCCATAAAAGTAATTCTCCGTGATATCGAAACTATGAACGTTTAGCCGATTTTTTCTTCGGCAGTTGCTTGACCGGTTTGGCCGCTACTTCGACCACTTCCGGCTTCCTGCCGATCAGGCTGCTCCAGTTGACCTTGCCCAGGGCGGCATACTGCAAGACGCCGATCAGGTTGCTGGTAATCAGGTAGACGGCCAGCCCGGAGGCATAATTGAGCGTAAACATGAAGAGCATGAGCGGCATCATGATCGACATGGTCTGGGTCATCTGGGCGCTCTGGTCGTTTGGACCTGAAGATGCAGGCATGGTCAGCTTGGTCTGTAAGTAGGTAGTAAGGCCAACGATGATCGCCAAGACCGGGATGCCAACAGCGGGAATGCCCAAAGCGGCGAGGAAAGCTCCCAGGAAAACACGCTCCGGTTGGCCCAGGTCCATCCACAAGAACTGGCTGTGAATGGGAATCAGCGCCGAAAGACTGGCGGCGTGGGTGATGTTTTCCATCCCAGGGTAGATGCTGCGCACCACCGAGAGCAACTGCATGGGCGTGGCGCCGATGGCGCGCACAATGCTTTGGTAAAAACCGATCATAATAGGGAGCTGGATCAGGGACGGCAGGCAGGATGCGAACGGGTTGATGCCGTTCTCTTTATACAGGCGCATGGTTTCCTGGCTGAGTTTCTCCTGGTCCTTTTTGTATTTTTCCTGCATGGCCTTCCATTCATCCGATTGGGTCAGCTTCTGCATGCCTGTGCTGGATTTGATCTGGGCCGCCATGAACGGGTGCGTGACCAAGCGAATGATGATGGTGAATAGAATGATGGAAAGGCCGAAGTTGCCTACGAAGGCATAAATCAGCAAGAGCATATTTGTAAAGGGTTGAACGATTAAAGAATCCCAGAGAAGGCCCATAATTTTTCCTGTTTATTTTGGAGCAAACGCCCATTGCTGAACGCCCGTCTGGTTGTAGGCAGCCAAGATAAACGGCGCATTCATCGGCGCGATCAAAATCAAATCGCCCACCAGGATAGGAGTGGTGTATATTTTTGCATTTTCAATCGAAATGACAGGGATGCTGCGCGAGCCGTCTTTATGAAAAAAATTGATATGGCCTTCTTCGGTGACGTAGATCACCTGGTCTTTTGTGATCAGCGGGCTGGCGACAATCGCGCCGGTATCATCGATCGTGCGCAGGAGTTTCCCGTCGGCAGGGTTGATCGCGTAGAATTTACCGGCCGTGCCGTTGCTGGTGCCAACATATAAAGTATCGCCGTCCAGCGCCGGGGTGGACCAAATGCCACCCTGCAGTTGGGTCAGCCAAACTTGTGAACCTTCCGCCGCATTGATGGCATATAAGTTGCCCGAAAGGGTTCCAACGTAGAGCATTCCATCGGCGCTGATGGCGGGTGCGCCGATAATGGCATTGTCCAACGTTTTCTTCCAACGTTGCTCGCCAGTAGCGGGGTCAAGCGCGATTACATCATGCGCAAGCGTTGCCACGTAAACCAGCTTGCCATCCGTAACCGGGCTTGTCCAGAGGGCATGGTCAGACACATTGACATCCCAGAGCTTTTTTCCCTTGAAATCAATGGCATAAACTTTACCATCGCCAGCCGCAGCATAAATAGCATCGGCGCTGACCACCGCCCCGGCAATCCAGTTGCCTTTCGCCTCAGCAAAAGTCCATTTGGTGCTGTCGGTAGCCGGGTCAACGCTGTAGATGGAATGAACATTCGTCAACGTTGAAGCATCGCCAAGGATCATCTGCCCATCTGGCGTCAGGGCGGGAGCGCCGTAGAAGGTGGGAGCGACGTAGAAGAGAGGAGCCGAATCAAGTTTGGGCGGAAAGCGCATGGAGACGGAACTACCGTCAGTTGCGGTTGTAGTCAATTCGGTCCCATCGCTGACTTTGACGGTGTAGACAACCTGACCATTCGACAGGTACACATTTTTGCCATCTGATGTCATGCCCGGCCAGTTGGCCAGTGGAGCGGCTCCACAGGCAGTTAACAGGACGGATATCAAACCCGCAAAAACGAGAAGGAGCATACGGTTGAACTTCATCAAATCTCCTAAGGAACCGGATCGTACCCGCCCGGATTGAACGGATTACATCTCAGTACCCGCCAGCCGGCCATAAAAGCACCTTTGAACGCGCCATATTTGTAAATGACCTGGTAACCATAATGAGAACAGGATGGGTAAAAACGGCAGCTATTGGGCGGCATGGCTTTTGAAAAGGTCATCTGGTACAGGCGGATCAACGCCAATAACAAGAGACGCGGCCAATAAAGCGGCGAGCGTGGCAGATCGCGCAAGCGCGGCTCATTGGGGTAATCTTGAGGTAAGTAATGTTCGGATTGCATTCGGGTTTTACGCCAGACCTGACAGGTCTACAACTCAAGTTTGTTGCGGCGTGAACAAATCGGCCCGCCGCATAAGTTGGGAGAGCGCCGCCTGAACCTGCTGATACGTCGCCCCTGGCAGCGGTTGCCGGGCAATCAGGATCAGGTCCCAGCCAGGGCGGATTGTGGGAAGCAACATCCGCATGGCCTCGCGCAGGAGGCGCTTGGCGCGATTGCGCTGGACGGCCCCCCCCACGGAACGTCCGGCGGTTACGCCCACCCTGAGCGTAGCCGAAGGGATGGCTACCAACACAACAAGCGGGTGCGCGTAAGACTTGCCAGAGTTTCGCACCCGCTTGAAATCAGTCGATCGGGTCAGGCGAAAATTGCGCTTCACCCATGCCTCGCGCTTACCACAGAAAACAGCGCCGGGGATTACTTACCGGATCAAAAGGCCCCCGGCGGGGGAGCCTACCAACGATTTCGTTTGACGTGATTATTGGAAGTGACCGTCAGTTTGACGCGGCCACGCGCGCGGCGGCGCTTGAGAACGTTGCGTCCATCAGCCGAGGCCATGCGCTGACGGAAACCATGCACGCGCACGCGGTGGCGAATTTTAGGTTGATATGTACGTTTTGGCATTGAAATTCCTCATTTACAACAGGGATAATATTGCTCTTTAAATCGGGAGCCGCAAGGTTTTCGTTAAAAAGTATCCGGTTTGGTATTGCGCGGCGCATCCTAACAAAAGGAAACCGTTCAATGGTTTGAGCGGCACAACATTATACCGTAGAGTCAATCTTTAATCAAAGTCTTTTGCAATCATCGATTGACGCGCCGGGATGTGCGTGATAAAATCCACCACCGAACGGGCGCGTAGCTCAATGGCAGAGCAGTGGCCTTTTAAGCCATTTGTTGAGAGTTCGACCCTCTCCGCGCTCACTCGTTTTTTTGTTAAGGTGCCCATTTCACCTGATGGCGGTAGTGCTGCTGTCGCCCAAGCCGCCAATAGTTTAAGGTTCGTAGGGAGAAAATCATGACGACCAATATCTTCAGCATCACCCCAACCCCAGGCAGTTCATACCCAACCGAAGTCAAAGGTGAATCGCATTACAAAGAAAACTTCCTAAAAATATGCAGGGATTATGACCAGGAAGAAGGCTACGACGATGACTTCCACACCGCCGAGCTTATTTTGGATAACAATAATATCCATGACCCCAATGCCGTCCGCATAGACATCGATGATCTGCCCGTCGGCTATCTCTCCAGAGCCGACGCCATGCTTTACCGCAAACGCCTGACCACGTTGAACATCGTCGCGCCGGCCGTTGGCATTGTTACGGCCAGCATCAAAGGCGGTTTCTTGCTGGAGGATGGTGGAATTGCCGACTTTGGCGTCCGCCTAGCATTCATCCCAGCCAGTTTTGAAATTGAAAAAATGGCTTCCCCTGCTCCTTTGCTCACAGTTGCATCGGCAGCCCCGCCGCCGATAGTTCGGAAACCCGCGCCGAACAAAAAGAACCAGCCCTTGATCATAATCTTGGTCATTATATTTGGTGCCTGCTTAACTCTTTGCTTATGCAGCGCCTTGGCCAGCGCATTCAATTCGATAAGCGCCTCCGCCCCCACCCTCGCCAGGTTTCAGATCGAACTATCGCAGACCGCCGCAGCTGCAAAAGCGGTTAGAAACAATGACGTCAGGTCCACACCTACTCTGATAATAACTTCCACCCTCGAAATTATTCAAACATCCACAGAAACGCTCATTCTTGCTGATATCATTCCAACGTCAACAGCCGATTCATACCCGGCTCAATTGGGCAACATTCTCTCAGAATACGCAATCGCCTATCGCAAATTCGACCGCATCCATACCCAATATACAGATAATCCATCCATGTTATCCGATCCCACCTGGAAATCGAACATGCAGGCGGCATTGGCAGAACTCAAAGTTTCATCTAACAAAATGCTTGCCTTATCGAACGCGTCGCCTGATTATGCATCCCTGGATCAATCAGTAAAAACACTTGGCGCTGAAATAAATCGTATGATCGCCAACTATACCAATGCCATAGACCATAACAATCCTGATCCGATCTTAAAAGTTATGGTAAACCTTGAAAATATTCAAACAGATACCCGTGATTGTGCCAGAGAACTTGAAAGAATAACGAACTTGCCGACCCCATCTTATCCATCCGGCGTCACCGCCATTTGCGCAGACGGTTCTTACAGTTATGCTCAACATCGCCGCGGTACCTGCTCCGATCACGGCGGAGTAGCCCGCTGGATCATCATTGTTCCACCTTAAAAAAGCCCCGCATCTGAGGGGCTTTGATGTTAACGCTATTTGTCAAAAATCCAATCAAGGAGCAAAAACGATGTCACTCGAAACAATTGTTCAAGTGGGTGTTGGTCTCATCCTTGCCTGGCTGATGCTCAGTATGATCGTCATGTACGTCCAGGAATGGTTCGTCAGCCGCATGGGGCTGCGCTCCAAAATGCTGGAGACAACCATCTACAACATGCTGACAGACCCGGCCATCGCCGCCCAGTTTTACGACCATCCGCTGATCCAGGGGCTGTTCAGCGGAGAGAACGGCGAGCAGAAACCGGCTTATATTCCATCGCAACAATTCGTGCTGGCTTTATTCGACATCGTAATGAATGCCGGGAAGGAAAGTTCTCTGCTCCAGCAGGAAATTTACAAACTTCACAGCGACATCGACCGGCTGCAAAAAGACGACAAGGCCCGCGCAGAAGTGCAATACCAGCTTGCCCTGCTGGCGGCGCGCAAAGCGCTGACCAGCGATGCAGGCCAGGAAGTGCTGAACCTGGCGCTGGACAACGTTAAAGCAGAGATAGCCAAACTCGCCAGCGTCAGCCCCGCCCTGCAACCGGCGGTCGAGCAGGCCCTGGCCAACGTCAAAGTGAACAAGGAACAGGTGGATGCCGTCCTGGCGCAGTTCCAGGCGCAAAATTCGGGGCTGACGGAAAATCCCACGCTCGACCAGATCCGGGTGGGCGTGGCCGCTTTAGCGGTCACCCAGCCGCAGTTGAAGCAGGCGCTCGAAACGCTGCTGCAAGGGGTGGAAGAATATGCCAACAAGGGTGAATCTGCCCTGACCACGGCGCGCGTCAGCGTCGAAAAATGGTTCGACGATAGCATGGACCGCCTGACGGGCTGGTACCGGCGCAGTTCCCAAAAAACGGCTTTCATCATCGGCATTGCGGTTGCGATTATCATAAATGGCGACACCGTGCTGCTGGCGCAACAACTCTGGCGCGATCCGGGACTGCGCCTGTCACTGGTGGCGCAAGCCGAAACGCTTGTCAACAACCAGACCAACGTCAGCCAACCCACGCTCGAACAGTTGAGCCAATTGCAGGCGCAGTTTAATGGCCTGAATATCCCGTTTGGCTGGGTGGGCACGCCGATTGCGCTGGATGTAACCGGCAAAGTTCCCGATGTAAACGCAAGCGCGCATACCTGCACACTTGCCCCCAAGGCCGCCGACGATGTCTTTGGTTTTGCGGTTGTGGGACAGTGTTACCCGATTACCAACGCCCCACACTTTAACGATCTGACAGGCTGGGTATTAAAGTTATTGGGCCTGATCGCCAGCGGTATGGCTGCCGCCCAGGGCGCGCCCTTCTGGTTCGACCTGCTCAAGAGAATTATCAACGTCCGTTCCTCCGGCGCAAACCCATCGGAAGCAAAAACCGCCGGGTAAATACCGGGTAAAGTCCAACGAAAAAGTCCCTGGCCTTTTCATGGCCTGGGACTTTTTGATTCTTGACAGACCCACTCTTTTGCTATATACTTTGTTTAGTTAAAACTAAACGTTATAAAAGGAAAAAGAAATGGGCGATATCCAAGAGATTAAGCAGAACTTCGTGGAGGGCATGAGCGGCATCAGCCAGTTTTGGGGCTTCCCGAAAGGCGTAGGCGCGATTTTCGGCGTCTTGTATCTTGCGCCTGATCCCCTTTCGCTGGATGATCTGGTCGGACAGACCGGCTTGAGCAAGGGCGCAATCAGCACCAACGTGCGGATGCTCTCACGGCTGGGGCTGATCCGCCCGGTAAACCGTCTGAGCGACCGCAAGGATTATTACGAGGCCGAGACGGATTTCTACAAGGCCATCCGCGCCATTTTGCGGGAGCGCCAGAACAACGAGTTCGACCGGGCGGTGGCGTCAGTGCGGGAAACGCTGGAGAAACTGGAGGCAGATGGGGGGGAGAATGATCCGCAGCGCGCCTTTTTAACGGAACGGGTGCGGGCGCTGAAAGACTTTTTTGACGCGCTCGATTCCCTTAGCAGCGCTGTTTCCCGCCTGGATGGTTTGGGGTTGAATACGATCCAAACTGTTTTGAAGATATTGCGGTAAAACACGGCGTTGCCGTGCAAAATGCAAACCGAGGCGTTCGCCGTCGGTCAGGTTAGTGTTGCTTGTTCCCAAGGAGACCGAAATGAAAATTGCTGTGACTGGTTCTTACTCGTATTCTGGAAAATATATTACCCGCCGCCTGCTGGCGCAAGGACACGAAGTCATCACGCTGACGGGGCACCCCAACCGGCCCGATCCGTTTGGCGGGAAAGTAAAAGCCTTCCCGCTCGACTTCGACGAGGCCGGGATGGCGCGCTCGCTGGCCGGGGTGGATACGCTCTACAATACTTACTGGGTGCGCTTCGACCGGGGCGCAAACACGCAACCGCAAGCCGTGGAAAACACACGCAAACTGGTGCGCGCGGCAAAGGCGGCGGGCGTGCGGCGCATGGTACACGTTAGCATCGCCAACCCTTCCGCCGATTCGCATTTGCCTTATTACTGGGGCAAGGCCGCCAACGAAAAAACCGTGATGGAATCAGGCATGAGCTACGCCATCCTGCGCCCGACGGTTTTGTTCGGCATGGAAGACGTGCTGATCAATAACATCGCCTGGTTGCTGCGGCGCTTCCCGTTCTTCGGGCAGATCGGCGATGGTCAGTATAAAATCCAGCCGGTGTTTGTGGACGACCTGGCGGAACTGGCCGTCGAAGCGGGGATGCACGACGATAACCCGGTGTGGGACGCCGTTGGCCCGGACATTTTCACGTTCGATGAGATGGTCAAACTGATTGGGGAAAAAATCGGCCACCCGAAGCCGATCCTGCACCTTGCGCCGGGTCTGGCGCTGATGGCGGCGCAGGCCGTCAGCCTTTTCGTGCGCGATGTGGTGCTGACCCGCGAAGAAGTGGACGGGTTGATGGCCGGGCTGCTGGTTTCGCGCGAAGCGCCGCGCGCCCAAACCCGCCTGGCAGACTGGCTGGAAGCCAATAAGGATGGCGTTGGCGCAGTCTATGCGTCGGAGTTAAGCAGGCATTACTAGCGCAAATGCGCCACGCGCCTTTTGCCCCAGGCGCGCGGCGCGTTAATTGTCCTGGCCGTCCGTCCTTTCCGGACGTAATGAAAAGCAAAATACGGTGCCCCGGCCCACTTCACTTTCGGCCCAAATACGGCCGCCATGACGTTGCACGATGCGCTGGACGGTGGCGAGGCCGACGCCGTTGCCGGAGAATTCCTGCTCGCTGTGCAAGCGCTGGAAAACGCCGAACAACTTGCTGGCATATTGCATATCAAAGCCCACCCCATTGTCGCTGACGGCGTAGACGATTTCGTTATCCGTCTGGCTGGCGCTAATTCGAATGATCGGTCGCTCACATTTGGATGAGAACTTGATCGCGTTGGAAATGAGATTGGCCCATACCTGATGGATCAAAATGGAATCTCCCATTGCTCGGGGCAAGACGGCGATCTGGAAATCAATCCGCTGGCGATCTTGAGGAGATGTCAATTCTTCGAAAACCGAGCGCGCCAGACCCGCCATATCGATGGGGGTGTTTGTGTGCATTTCGGTGTAGCTGAGGCGAGAGATGGCCAGCAGGCCGTTGATTAAATCTCCCATGCGGCGGGCTTCGTTCTGCACAACAGCGAAGAGGCGTTTGCTCTCGGCGTCGAAAGAGGCTTCATTCTCATCAACAAGCATATTGATATAGCCATCGATGGCGCGCAGCGGCGCGCGCAAGTCATGGGAAACCGAGTAGCTAAAAGACTCCAGTTCCTTATTGGCCAACTCCAATTTTGCCGTGCGTTCGGCCACGCGTTCTTCCAGTTCGGCAGCATGTCGTCGAACCGTTTCATATAATTGCGCATTTTCAAGGGTGACTGCCGCCTGCCCGGCAAACGTGTTGAACAGGGTCAGGTTACGCGGGTTGAACAGGGCATCCTTGATCTTGTTATCGACATACAACACCCCCGTGATTTTGCCATGCGCCGTCAGGGGCGCAGCCATAATGGAGCGCAGGGCATACTTCATCACCGACCCTTTGTCTGAAAAACGCGGGTCGTCCTGCGCATTGATGGTAATAACCGGTTGGCCGGTTTGGGCGACTTCATTCATCACGGAGCGGCTGATCTCAAACTGGCTTTCTGCCAGCATTTCTTCTTGCGCATTGCGCGCCAACCGAAAGGCGAGTTGGCCGCCCGCCTCATCAAAAAGCATGAGACAGCCGCGCTCTGCGCCGGTGAGGCGGATGGCCGAATCGAGCACAGTGCGCAAGGCCTCGTCCAGGTCCAGCGACGCGCCGAGCGTCTGCGAGGTTTCATATAACGCCGCCAGCGCTGCCTGGGCGCGTTTAAGGGTGTAGAGATGACCCAGGGTGGAGGCGTAAAGTTGCAGGAGTTCACAATCATGTTCGCTAAACGGCCGGTGGTTGATTAAATTATCGATGCTTAAAAAGCCGATGACGGTTTCGCCGTCCCACAAACCGACGACCACCTGCTCACCCCCTCCCACCCGTTCGCCATCGGCCCGGTACAAGGACGCATTTTTGGAATGAAGCAACGCCAAACCCCTCGTAAGGACCGGCCATGTGGGTGAATCGTTGAGAATGGGGCGTCGCATACGACGTTCGTCTGTGGTTTGCCCGCTATCGCTGGTGCCGTAAGTCCCTAAAACCGCAGTGCGGTCTTCAGTCACAAACCACAGACCGAGGCGGTCAAATCCCAATTGTTCCCGCCCGGATTCGACCGCGCAGCAACAGAATTCGTCCAACGTTCCGGCTTTGGAAAGTTCATTGGTGACAGCCGCAAGGATGGTAAGTTGCGCCGAAAATTTCCGCTCGGATTCACGCTCGGCGGTCAGTTCGATTTCCATGCGCTTGCGATCGGTAATATCGCGCAAGACAATCACCTGGCTGGCAACCCGACCCTGCCGATCCTGGATCGTGGAAACGCGCAGGTCAAAGATGAGCCGCACATTTTGACGCGTGATCACCACCTCGCTGCTGAAGTGTGTATGGACAGCCAGCATGGCGCTCAAC
>JBARBA010000606.1:0-5342 GCA_049792555.1 Anaerolineales bacterium | reverse complement strand
GCTTATGGTTCCGATGATTATCGGATTCTTTGTCCTGGGCCTGGCGTTGCTCTTCTGGTTTACCAGGTCTTTTCGGCTCCCGTCCTAGCGCACACGCCATCAATTAGCATCTGTCTCTTCATGGATCAAAGGAAAACATCATGAAAAATGGAAAGAAAATCCATGCCCTGTTCCTGGTTGCATTTTTGTTCAGTCTCCTGGCGGGTTGTGGATCACAGGGAACAACCCTGACGGGGACTGACAAGGATGCCGTCCTTGCTTTCAGTGAAGCCAAAACAGACAACCTGCTGGCAGGCATGAACGCAAACGACTATCCTTTGTTTTCCAAGGATTTTGACCAGGAGATGTTGAGCGCCATGTCCCAAACCCAGTTTGACGCATTAAAAAAGGACAGGGATGCCAAACTCGGTCTCTACGTTTCGCGGCAAGTGAACAGCGTCGTGCAGCAAGGCGATTTTTATTCCGTGACCTATGACGCCAAATTCGAGAAGGATGATGCTGTCACAGTCCGCGTGGTATTCCGTGTCGCCGAGCCACACCAGGTCAGCGGGTTGTGGTTCAATAAATAGCTTAAAGGATATCCATGCTTCAAAACACACCCAATCGCTGGTTAATCGGAGGCCGGGCGGGCAGCCCGGCTGCAATACGCCTGTTTGCCTTCCCTTACGCAGGCGGCGGAGCCTCGGTGTTCCGTCAATGGGGCAGAATCCTGCCGCCCGGGATTGATCCCTATGCCGTTCAACTCCCCGGCCGCGAGACGCGCTTTGCCGAACCTGCGTTGACTCAATTCCCGGCTGTGATCGAGGCGATTGTTAATGCGCTACGCCCAAACCTGGAGCATCCCTTTGCTTTCTTCGGTCACAGCATGGGAGGACTGCTCGCATTTGAAACAACCCGCTATTTGCGCCGCTTGAATGCGCCCCTGCCGCTGCATTTATTGATCTCCGGCAACCCTGCGCCCCAGGTGCGGGAACCAAGAGAAGAATACAGTAAACTGCCAGATGCCGAGTTCATTCAAAGCATACGGAAGTTCGGCGGGATGCCTGACGAAGTGTTACAGCATACCGAACTATTGCAATTGTTGCTGCCCACCTTGCGCGCCGATTTCAATTTGTTCGAAACCTATGATTATGTTGAAGAGGCCGCCCTTGATTGCCCCATCACCGCTTTCGGTGGGCTGGATGACACCGAGACGCCCCAAGAAAAACTGGCCGCATGGAATATTCACACCACGCAGGCTTTTCGATTAAGCATGTTCCCCGGAAATCATTTTTATTTAAATACCGCCCAAAACTTGCTGCTGGCCGAAATTGCCCGCACCCTTGGGCGCTACTCCTGAGGCATGAAGATTGGCATTCCAGGTTACGTCCCCCGTCATTTGGAAACTTCCACCCCCGGCATGGACGCTCCCGGACCAGGAAATCCATCTATGGCAGGCATCCCTCGACCAATCGCCTGCGACAGTTTCCCGGTTGTCTGAACTGCTTTCTAAAGATGAGAGAGCGCGCGCCGGCCGTTTTTACTTTGAACGCGACCGACGACGCTTCATCACCGGGCGCGGCATTTTGCGCGCCATCCTGGGCCGCTATTTGGACCTGCCGCCGGAAAAGATCCACTTTCAATATGGCGATCACGGAAAACCGGCTTTATCGGCCCCTGCCCCGCTGCGGTTTAATCTCGCACATTCGAACGCGCTCATCCTGCTGGCGTTTACCTTGCGCCACGAAATCGGCCTGGACGTGGAATACCTGCGCCCAATCCCTGAAGCCGATGGGATCGCCGGCAGGTTTTTCACGCAGGCTGAAAGCCAGGCCCTGCGAAGCCTCCCTGAAAGCCAAAAACTTGAGGGCTTTTTCACCCATTGGGTTTGCAAAGAAGCATATCTCAAAGCGCTTGGCGACGGCCTGGCCAGACCCCTGGATCAGTTTGAGATCCTGCCAACGCCGAAAGAACCCCAAGGATTGCTCAAGGTCATGGACAACCTACAGGAAACCGAACGCTGGTCTTTTCAGCTTTTTCGTCCGTCCGAGGGCTATGTCGCTGCGCTTGCGGCGGAAAAGAAGGATTTAAAAAGCTTATATTGGCAGTGGGCCGATCCTTGACACCCATCAAACACAACCGAGCCGGGCTGTCGTTATACGCAGCCCGGCTCGGTTTCTTTATGGATTGCCGGTATCATTTCAATCATCGGTGGTTGAGTAGGCGGCGGTGCTACCCCGCCGCCGTACACTGCACCGAACGCACACCTGTCCCGGTGTCCCTTCGGGAGTGCAGGTGTCGAAACCACCTGTAACAACAATTCCCCCAAAATTTGAGAAGATACGATTGCTGATAACAATCAATGTCCCAGGGTAATGTTCAAGCGCGACGCGAGCGGATCGAGGTGCATATGCAAGATACTGGCCGCATCGGCAGACATGTGCTCCGTCGCATCGGCGACCGCTGCGCCGATTTCCTCGTACAGTTGGTATTCAATGCGCCGCCAGATCGGCATGTTATAGTAACTGCGCCCTTCCAGGGCGGTCAGCATAATTGCATCGCGCGCCGGATTCCCCTCCGGGTAGATTTCATTCAGGGCATCGATGCGCGCAGGTGTGCTGCCGGCCTGGCGGCTATAGCGCAGATTGGTTTCTTTACTGGAAAGAAACTTGACCAGTTGCACAGCCGCGCATTCCTTCTGTGGGTTGCCCCGCAAATCGTCCCAGATCACGAAGCTCCCGCCGCCGGTCCAGGGGACATCCGTCACAGGAGCCACACCCAGGTTATCCCGAACGATGGGAGCAGCCTGTGGATCCATAAACGAATTGGTTCCATGGATATTGGCAAGCACGGCGGCAGCGCGTCCTGAACTGAACAGGTCAAATGTCTCTTGCTGGGAAAGTTTTTTGTAAGGAGCAGGCACTGCGCGATACGTATCCAACCAGTTTTTCAGCCCCTTGATGGCCTGCGGACTGTTAAATAACGCTTGCGTGCCGTCTTTATCGATGATCTCACCGCCTGCAGCCCAGACCCATGAAGCAGCAATGTGCAACAGGCAACGGTAATTCATGGGGATTTGTGTATTTAACCATGGGATTTCGAGCGAAGAGTTTACCAGGCGTTCTATCGTTGTTTTGGCTGCCGCAACCGTCCCAAAGGCTTCTGACGGGTTGACCCCAACCTGCGCCAGTAAATCCTTGCGATAGCAAATCACGTAAATCCAGGCCGTCCACGGAATGGCCCAGACGCGCTGATCCCCCGGCAGCAAACCCGTTTGCCAGTTGGGGGACATAAAAGCCGGGGCGCCGCCCATGTCGGCAATCTCATAGGACTTAAAAGGCCGCAAGGCATTCATCCTTACCAGACTGCTGACCCAAGTGTTTCCGACGTGCGAGACCTGCGGGCCATTGCCAAGCGTGGTATAGGAGAATAAGTCTGCCCAGGCGGTATCCCAAATCATGGGCCTCAGGTGGACTTTCACGCCCTGTTGAGCGCCGAACTCTTCCATCAATTCGGCCCAGATGCGTTCGTCATCTTCAAAGTCGTTAATGTAGGAGAATTCAATTTCAACCATGATCAGACTCCCAATCGCATTATGAAGCGCCTACCTTTTTCGAATAACGACCACTTTACCGTTCGGTATGCCGATAATTGTACTTGCGATTTAAATAAAAAGCCAACCGAATCTGCTAATGAGCCGCCTATTTTCCGAAAACAATATTCAACCGCCGGGCAAGCGGTTCCAGGCGCGCGCGCAGAATGGCGGCAGAGTCAGCAGCCGGGTTTTCACGCGCCTCTTTAACAGCCGCGCCCAGTTCCAGGGATAATTGAGACTCAATGCGCCGCCAGTGCGACACATTGTAATAGCTGCGACCCTGGCGGGCGGCCAACAGAACCGTCTCGCGCAGCAGGTTGCCGGGAGGATAGCTTTCATCCAGGGCATCCACGCGCAACGGCAGCAGGTCCCCTTCCTGCATCCAGCGCAAACTGGCTTCTTTTCGCGTCAGGAATTTGACCAATTCAACAGCGGCCCGTTCCCGTTCAGGGTGAATTTGAGTATGTTCCCAAATCACAAAACTGCATCCACCCACCCAGGGAATATTTGTGCTGTTCGAAAAGCCGATATCGCCATCTGTCAGGCCAGAAAATTCAGGATGTAAAATCGTATTGGCTGTATTAATGTCAACCAGGCTGGCCGCGACGCGGCCCTGTCTAACAAGGTCACGGCATTCTGCCACCGAAAGATACTGGTATTGCTCAGGCACAGACCGATAGGTATTCAGCCAGTTCGCCAACCCTGAAATCGCTTCGGCGCGGTCAAACAACACTTTGTTGCCGGTGGGATTAATAAATTCCCCGCCCGCTGCCCAGACCCAGGGCGCAGCAGTATGGGTAAAATCCACATGCGGGTGTGGAATATCCGCATTGAGCCAGGGAATTTCGAGCGCCGAGGCTTTTAGCGCAACCAGCGTATCTTGAACAGATTGGGGAGAACGGAAAGCTGTTGAAGGATCAATCCCAACACTCCGCAACAGGTCGTTTCGATAAAAAACAACGTACATCCAACCAACCCAGGGAATTGACCAAACACGTTGATCTTCGGCCAATTTTGAGCTTTGCCAGGCGGGCGTAATAAAGGAAGCCGCCCCCCCCATTTGTGCGACCTCGTCCGGTTTAAAAGGCCGCAAAGCGTCCAGTTTCGCCATTGTGCTGACCCAGGTGCTGCCGATGCCGGACACATCGGAACCATGCCCTTGTGATACCATCGTAAACAAATCCACCCAGGCGGTGGCCCAATCCAACCGGCGCAAACGCACCTTGACGCCATACTGCCGGCTGAACTCTTCGGCCAGCGCAGCAAAGACGAGGTCGTCATTTCCCCAGGTATAAGAAAGCTCGATTTCGATCATAGGATCACTTTTCAGGATGGAGCAGGATTTGAACAGGAGTGGGTCGTCTATTTTTCCAGGACGATATTCAACCGCCTGGCAAGCGGTTCCAGGCGCGCGCGCAGGATGGCGGCTGAGTCGGCAGCCGGGTTTTCGCGGGCATCTTTAACAGCCGCGCCCAGTTCCAGGCCCAATTGAGACTCAACACGCCGCCAGTGTGGCGCGTTGTAATAGCTGCGACCCCGGCGCGCGGCTAACATGGTCACATCATGCAATGGGTGACCGGGCGGACAGCCTTCATTCAAGGTATCCACACGCGCCGGCAAGAGATTCGCATTGCTCATCCAGCGCAGACTGGCTTCTTTTGTTGTCAAAAATTTCACCAGTTCGACGGCGGCGCGTTCGCGTTCAGGGTAACTTCGCGTGTGTTCCCAGATCACAAAGTTATCGCCCCCCGACCAGGGGGTATTTGTG
>JBARBA010000605.1:0-2965 GCA_049792555.1 Anaerolineales bacterium | reverse complement strand
CGCCGAAGCCAAAAACCCCAGGAAGGACATCCCGCGCGCTGTAATTTTGGCGCTGGTGATCCAAGGTTTGTTCGCTTATCTCTTCGAGTACTTCGCCGCCAACTATGCCCTGAGCGACAAACTTGTCTCTGCCGATGGAACCCTGCATGGCATTGCCGCCGCTGCCGCTTCCGGCGCCCCGATTGGTGATATGGCCATCCAGATTGGTAATACTTTCCTGGGCGGCAATGGCTTTGCCTTCATGTTAGTGATTGCCGCAACCGTGATTATCGCCATTGTAGGTACCACCCTGGCTGCCATGAACACCGCTGTGCGCATCAGCTTTGCCATGGCCCAGGACAGGGAAATGCCCGACATCATGGGTCTGCTGCATGATGAATATGCCACTCCCATGATGGGCATTA
The DNA here is from genome assembly GCA_049792555.1 of Anaerolineales bacterium. Taxonomy (GTDB): domain Bacteria; phylum Chloroflexota; class Anaerolineae; order Anaerolineales; family Villigracilaceae; genus UBA5195. The sequence goes on along the minus strand of JBARBA010000605.1, from coordinate 2,561 downwards.
TCATCATGATTATTATCTCGGGCGTGATTGGCACAATCGGCGTGCTCGGCGGCGTTGTGGCCCTGACCGGGATTACCCTGGCATCCAACTTGGGTACTTTCGTCCTTTACGCCTTGATCTGTGGCCTGACGATTGTCGCCTTCAGCGGAAAGGTCGACTTCAGCTTCTTCAAACACGCGCTTATCCCGATCTTGGGATTGATCGGTAACATTGTCCTTGTGCTGACCATCTTCATTGTTGGGATCATCACCGGCGGTACGACGGCGCAGGAGACCTACCTGGCCCTGGGCATCTCGGCAGCGTGGTTGATTGTCAGCGTGCTCTACCTGGTGATCACCAGTGCGCAAAAGGGACAGTCCATTGTCCCAGCCGCGCACGAGATGGCCGCCAAAAAAGAATAAGTACGATCAGCACTCTCGACCAATAAGCTTTCGATCCTATCCTCTATTCCCACGGGTTGCACGACAAATCGCGAAGAAACTTTCGAGAGCCGTGCAACTCGTGGAGCCATTGTTTTTATAAGGTTATAGACCATGAACCTCCCCGGTGTTCTTGTTAGCGCTGGCGCGGCCTGGAATGGGAGACCATCGACTTTGAGAAAGCACATCCCTGAAATCGAAAGCGGCGGCTTGAGCCTTGTCGGTTCGGTGCGCGAGGACAACCAGGATTCCATTTACCTGCCGAACAGGCAGCACGACCCCGAAATGGGCCTGCTTTACGCCGTCGCCGACGGCATGGGCGGTTACGCCCACGGCGCGGTTGCCAGTTCCCTGGCGCTCGAAGCGCTGGCGAATACGCTTTTCGAGAGGGATAATCCCAATCCAAAGGTCTTGTCCACTGGCGTGGAAAGGGCCAATATTGAAGTCTATAAAGCCGCGCAGCGCATGGCTGCCGGGCGAATGGGCACGACTCTCACGGCTGCCTATATCCTGGGCGACACCTTGTATCTGGCGCACGTCGGCGATAGCCGCGCTTATTTGATCCGCAATGGCCGCGCTGTTTGCCTCACCGCCGACCATACAACGGTCGGAGACATGGTGCGCGCGAAACTGATTTCCCCGGACAAGATCCGCACCCATGCGCAACGCTCCGTCTTGACAAAAGCCATCGGCCTGGGGCTTTTCGTCCAGCCGGATATTACCCAGCATAAACTGCGTGAAGGCGACCGGCTGGTGCTGTGCTCCGACGGCGTCTGGTCGGTGGTCGAAGACGATGAATTTGCCCAGGCCGCCGACAAATCGTCGGTGGATGCGATCAACCAAAACCTGATCGACCTGGCGTTACGCCGCGAAACGGACGATAACGTCTCGGTGGTTGCCTTTCACCTGCGGAAACTAACGCCAGTCCACGCGGAACCCGAAGCTGACCAACCGGCGAATTGGTTTCAAAAACTAAGGAAGATGGCGCGATGACTACCTATACTGGAATTGCAGGCAAGGCGTTACAAATCGGAGAGCAGTTCGACCGCTACCAAATTCAGGCATACATGGCCCAGGGAGGCATGAGCGACATTTATCGGGCCTTGGACCTGACAAACCGCCGTGAGGTGGTCATCAAGATTCCCGATCAAACCATGCTAGGCGATCCCGCCCAATTCGAGCGTTTTCAGCGCGAGTTGGAAGTGATGAGGACGCTGGATCATCCGACCATTCTTAAAGGAGTGGGATCAGGAAAATATAATCGCATCCCTTACCTGGCAACGGAATTTGTGGAAGGCCAATCTCTGAGGACGTTGATCGAAAGCTCCGCCCCATTTCCGCCCGATCAAGCGGTTGCGCTTATTCGAAAAATTGCCGACGGCATGGTTTACTGTCATAAAAACAATGTTATCCACCGCGACTTGAAACCTGAAAATATCCTGATCACCGTCGATGGGCAGCCGGTGATCGTGGATTTCGGTCTGGCGCTTACCAAAGACGCGCATCGCGTCACCTATTCGAACTTGAGCGCCACCATGGGCACGCCCGATTACATGGCCCCCGAGCAGATCGAAGGGCAACGCGGCGACCAGCGCACCGATGTCTATGCCCTAGGCACCATCCTTTACGAAATGCTGGCCGGGAAGACGCCTTTCACCGGCGATGACAGCATGGCCGTAATGGCGCAGCACCTGAATGGCACAGTCCCGCGCCTGGACCGGGTCAACTCATCCATTTCTCCCCAACTGGCTGCGGTTGTTGCCACCTGTCTGGCGCGCAAGCCTGAAGACCGTTATGCAAATATGGCTGCCTTCATGGATGCGCTCGATCATCCTGAGAATGCCGATATAACCATTCTGGACAAATTAAATACTCCGAAAGGTTTCTTTTCATCGTTGGAGCAAATGCAGGCGATAAAAGGCATTTTGACGGGAGCAGGGATTGTAACGGCGCTGGTTATCCTCGCGTTGTTGTTGCAAACATTACATCGATAGTCAATTTCTGGTCTCGCACAATAAAAGCCGGCGCATTTTCCTGCCCACCGCTGTGACAGCGCCAATATTGGCATTGTCACAGCGGTGGTTGCAAATACTACCCGTTTGGGGGCGCTTTTTCGCCATAGGGTCAGGGAACGAAGTATTT
>JBARBA010000604.1:0-2395 GCA_049792555.1 Anaerolineales bacterium | reverse complement strand
CCCATACGGGGGCAAGTGAACTCCGAGGTCTTCTCGTTACACACCGGTCAATTCCAGCAAGCGCTCCAACAACTGATCCACTTCGCGCCGGGCGGAAGCCTGGAAGACGTATTCCAGCCGGACGTTTTCGGGCAGCCCGACGGATAAGACCAGCAGGTCGTTCTCTTTTGGGGTCAGGGAGAGCGCGACGATTTTGGAGAGGGGGATGTAGTCCCAGATGCCGCCGTGTTTGCCTTCGCCGCCCGGGTTTTCATCGTCGCGGATGGTGATGAACTCGTGGTCGGTCAGGATGCTGGCGTGGGCCGGGAAACGTGTGCGATAGTGCGTTTTCCCCAGAAATTTCCACACGCTGGCGCGGATTTCAGGTTGCAGGACGGCGCACACCACCTTTTCTCCGGGCAGCAGGCTGCTTTTGGCATAGTTCATGAACTTGAAGTTCAGGCTGGCCCACCCGTCGAATTTCTCCAGTTCCGAGCGCCGGACGGCCTCCCCGGAAGCGGCGGCGGGCAGCCGCATAAGCTCTACGAGTGGGGTAAAGAGATGGTCGCTGACGGAGTTGAACTCGACGGTGGAGACAGCCGGCAGGCCCTGGCGCGTCAGACCGCAGATCGTGATCGAGGAGGCCAGCAGCATGGTCCTGGTTTCGACGTAGCTGATGCCTTCCAGGGGGTAGCACTGCGCCTCGAAGGCCTCCCCATCCTTTTCCAGCACATGGATTTCGCAGCCCAGGTCGCAGACAAGCTTTTCGGTTGCGCGGTGCATAAAGCCTTCGTACGAAGGGGTCAGCAGGGTATAGGGGAAGGCCCGCCCCTCGGCGCGCAATGGCTCGAAGAAATCCTTGTAAACAGCGGGCGCGGCGGCCCAGGATTCAATCCGTTCGGCCCAGGAGGCTTCTGTTTTTGTGAAGGCGCTGCCTGTGGATAACCGGGTAAACAGCGTTTGTAAGATATTTCGCAGGTTGGTCGGCATATACAATTCCTTCGGGGCCTGGTCAGGGACTCCCCGGTATCTCCTTGAGTTTGCGCAACAGCGGGGTCATCGTCAGGCCCTGGACGAAGAGCGAAAAGGCCACCACGCCAAAGGCGACGGTGACAATCTGTTCGCGTCCGGGGATTTCGGGCGGCAGGCCCAGCGCCAGGGCCAGCGCCAGCGCGCCGCGCAACCCGCCCCAGAACAGGATGTGCTGGTGGCCGGTTGCGACCCGCAGCCTGGAGCGCGCAAATAGCGCGCTCAACGGGTAAATGGCCAGCGCCCGTCCGCCGATCACCAGCAGGATGGCAAGGCCAATGGGGAGCAGCAAGGCCACAAAATCCTGGTGGGCCTCGCGGATGCCGATCAAAATGAAAATAATCGAGTTGACGGCAAAGGCAATGTACTCCCAAAAGGTCATCACGGCCTCGCGGCCCTTGTCTGAGATGGAGCCGAGCGGGCCGAGGTTGCCGGTCAGCAGCCCGGCGGTCAGGGCCGCCAGCACGCCCGACAGGCCGAAATGCTCCGCCAGCAGGAACGAGCCGTAGGCGGCGACGATGGTCAGGGTGATTTCCACCAGGTGGTCGGTGGTGCGCCCGGCCAGCAGCAGCGCGCCGCCGCCTACCAGCGCCCCGCACAGCACGCCGCCGAAGACGGTCAGTGCCAGCGTTTGGGCGACGCCGAGCGCCGAGATTTGTCCGCCCAGCGCAAAGGTTAGCGCAACCCCAAAGCCAACTGCCGCCGTGCCGTCGTTGAACAGGCTTTCGGCTTCCACCAGCAGCCGCAGGCGTCCATGCACGTGGGCTTCTTTGAACGCAGCGATGACCGAAACCGGGTCGGTGGCGGCGATCAGCACGCCGAAGAGCATGGCGCTCGACCATTCCCAACCCGCCAGGTAACGCATGCCTACTGCCGTGACAACCGCAGAGAGCAACACGCCGACGGTTGCGAAGACCGAGATGACCGGCAGGTCGCGGCGCAGTTCCTTCCAGCGGATGTATAGGGCGGCTTCGTAGACCAGCGGCGGCAGGAAGATCGTGAAGATCAGTTCTTTGGTGAGCACCACGCCCGGGATAAACGGGAAGAAGGCCAGGGCAATGCCCGCCAGAACCAATCCCACCGTGTAGGGGATTTTCAGGCGGCGCGCTACCATCGCCACAACGGCGGCGATCAGCAGCAGGATTTCGATTTGTTCGATGCTGAGTTCCATGATTTATCCTATCCATCAATAGACCCTAAAGGTTTCGGAAAACCTTTAGGGTCAATACTGTTTAGTTTAGCGAATGACCATGATAGCCTTTTCTGTGAAACAGTCCGACGGACTTCGTAGGATAGCCCGGACGTTCCACGTCCGGGCGGCGCAACGGGTGGAACATGCCCGTTTAATGGACGAATTCTACGGGGCGGCGTCTCCAACGCTGAGAGA
>JBARBA010000603.1:0-2691 GCA_049792555.1 Anaerolineales bacterium | reverse complement strand
GCCTTAAGGTATCGCGCGAACAGAAAGCCAAATCTCTTGAACTTAGACTTTGCCTGAGTATGTGTGATTTGCACGATCTTGAGCAAACCGCAGACAAATACCGCTCGCAACTTGGCGAGGTCTACGGATCTTTTAGCGAAGGTTTTGACACTGCGGATCTCGTCAGAGCCAAAGCAAGGCTGAAAAGCGCATCTCATTAAATCACTAAATTTACGAACTCATTATTGATTGACTCCAGAATGTACTCCCCGTCGTCCGCCATCAAAAAATGCGAACCTTTGCGCACATGATTGGTGAACCGGCCGCGGGTCAACTCACCCCAGCCGGCTGAATCTTCTTCCGACACCCACGGATCCGCATCGCCGACAAAACTACTGATCGGGTAGGAAAAAAGCTCGACAGGTTGGTACTCATAATTATAGGCCATTCCAAACTCGGCGCGGATTGTGGGCAATAACACTTTCCTCAGCCTCGGTATGTCCAGCATCTTGTTGGCAGCCAGTGTATCGAATTGCCGTATAATATCCGCGAGGATTTCATCCGTTTGGGCGTAAGGAGGAACTCCAATATTAAACTCTTTATGCAGCAGCATGTCGTAAACCAAGTTATCCTCAAACTCTCCGCTGCGCTTCAGCAGATGCGGCGGTCTTACTCCACAGGGAAACGCGTGCTTGATGAAATGCGAACTCTCTTTGGGTAGCGCGCAAAGTGTCGCAAACATGGTGAGCCCACCGAGGCAGTGACCAAAAAAGGCAGCTGGCCTGTCCAGCCAGTCAATCATTTCCGGCAGCAGACCCTCGACGAAAGTATCCAGGTTATCGACGGCTGTTTCATTGATACGGCTTCCGCGTCCCGGCGCCTCGACCGCCACCACCTCCACAGTGGAATCGAACAGTCGCGCCCAAGCCCGAAATGATACAAGGCCGCCTCCTGCATAAGGGAAACAGAACAAACGGGCTTTAGCATGTGGATTGGGCCGAGGTGAGATCAGCCACTTTCCAGTGGTGTGCGTTACGCCCTCAAGGGCGGGACGAAAAGCCGCCGTACCAAAGTTCTCTGCCCCGGTTCCGTCGCCGGCGGGCGATGTTTTTTCACTCATTCCGACATCCGGATAATCCTGCAAGCCATTTCCATTTTCAGCAGCATATATTGTTGTCTCGTCCGACGCGTAATCACCGTCGATTTGTTGCGGTCCCACCCTGTCTGGGAATCGATTGCTTGGACTTCCGGTTTCCGCTGTCAGCGAACGCGGAATCCGGTGTTCTGCAGATGCAGCCCGTGCGTTGACGTGCGCGACGCCTATGGGTGAATTTCTAGGCAATGTTCCGGTGGCGGCCAATTTCGCCGACGAATAAGGTTCGGCGGCCTCGCCTTTTTCGTTTCGTGCAAACAGATCGGACAGATGATCGACTAGCTGGTTTATAGTCGGTCCGCTAATGAGCTGCGAGATCGAAACCAGTATGCCAAATTCATCTTCCAGGCTATTCGCGAGTGCCACGGATCGCAACGAATCCAGACCGATTTCATTCAAAGGTTGATCTGGGTCTATGGGGTTTACGAAGCCAAGCTCCGCCATTATGCACTGCTGCAATCTGATCAAAAGCTGTTGGCGTGCTTCGTCATTCACTGGCATAAGAGGCGCAGCCGCGCTCTTGCGCTGCGTGGAATTAGACGATCCGAAATCCTCGTCCCCATTTAGAAGTTCCGCTAGGAACGGGGGCTTGCCCACCTTGCCTGCGTAAGTCGGCCAATCAGCAACTGCTACCGCGATCTGGTCCACATCGCGGTGCATCAACTTGTCGAACGCCTGCATTGCGAGATTAGGAGAAATAAATTTTACGCCCAGCGACGACCACATTGCCTCACCACGAACGCCAGAAACCGTGGCCAACCCGCCTCCTGACCAGGCGGACCCGTTGATTGCCGTGGCCGGCAATCCCTCGGCGCGGCGGTGAGCTGCCAAAGAATCAAGAAAAGCGCTGCTCGCGGTGTAGTTTCCCTGGCCAGCAGAACCCAACAAGCTCAATAAGGACGATTCCAAAATAAAAAAATCTAATCCTAGCGATTTGGTGTGCTCGTGCAGAAGCCAGCTTCCGTACACTCTAGGCTCGAACAGACGCGCGAATCTGTCCCAATTAAGTTGGGCCAATATTCCGTCATCCAAGACCCCAGCCGAATGCACCACACCTTTTAAAGGTGGCAATTCGTTTCTGACCGTTTGCATAAGGCGGCTTACGTCTTCTTCGCGGCTGATATCGACTGCGACGGTGTGGATTGTGGCGCTGTTCATTTCTGCGGCACTGAATAATTCTTTTGCCGCTTCGGCGCTCGCGTTTCGACCAGTCAGGATAAGATGTTTTGCGCCTTTACTTATTAGCCATTTGGCCACGCAGCGTCCCAACATTCCCAACCCGCCGGTGACAAGATAGCTAGCATCCCCGCGCACCGGCAGCAGTTGTGCCGGCAGTTCGGCAAGGGATTGCTTGACGAGCCTTGGGACATAACGCTCTCCGTCCGCGGAGATGGCAATCAGGGTCTCCCTGCTTGGATGCAGCAACTCCTGCGCCAACGAATCTATATCCGGCGTTTGGCCGCCGCTCGATTGCAGATCAATCAGGCCTCCCCAAATGCTCGGGTACTCGATCCCAATGGTTCGGCCCAAACCCCATAGTGGCGCCTGTACCGGATCGA
>JBARBA010000602.1:0-11903 GCA_049792555.1 Anaerolineales bacterium | reverse complement strand
ACGCCCATAAAGATGCACCAGATAAACGTTGTGATGGAGCCGATGATTGTGTTGGTTTTGATTTCCATGCCGGTAAATTCCTTCCTGGGAAAGAATATATGGATGCGCCTATAAGAATGCGGAATTTTGTGATTATCGAAAGGGACAAGCCAACGGACTGGCTTAACGGCAGCGGCGGGGTGGATGGCGTAGTCCCCGCAGTGGAACGGAGTGGGACTGCCCCGCCGACCATCATTGGGCGCTCTTGTCTATGAATGCTCGTTGTCTTTGTGATTATCCGAATCCGACACTTCGTTGGGATCATTAAATGGGTAAATCTTGTAAGGATTAAGCAACACTTTGAGCTTACCGCTCAGAGATGGAAAAGAATAACCGCCTCTGACTGACCAGGATTCAGTGTGTGCTATATTGGTCTCTTGTAGCACTTTTTCGAGCAATTCGTCATGCGGGAAAAGATACCATGTTCCATTATTTTGAAACGCGATTTGAATCCCTTTCCCCGAGTATTTTTGCTCGAAAGTAAGGCGGCCTTTCAGTTGTACCTTTAAAAACGTTTCTCCATCAATATGCTGCGCAATAAAATCTGCCCCTTGCCAGTCATCGCTTAAGCGCAAAGTCACAAAGCCGTAATCGGCAAGAACAGCCGATAATTTCTGGAAATTGTAATTTTCCTGTTGCCTTGCGTTCAGTCCACTATAACTAACACGAACCAAGTTTACGCTCATTTCTTCTCACTTCTTTACAAGGTAGCGGCGAAGCGCCTACGTGTTCAATTACGTGTTCACTCGCCAAACGGCGGCTTAACGGCTTATGGGCGATGAATACGCTTTTCGCGCAGCAAGTTTTGTCTGCCAGTGTTACCCAGCATTCCAGCTTGAAAAGACTTTGTTCCAGCCTGAAAATTTCATCTTCCACCTGAAAGCATCTTCCTTCCAGCTTGAAGATTGTGTTTTCAAGCATGAAACTTCTTCCTTCCAGGTGGAAGCAAGAAGTTTCCACCTGGAAGGCTTATGCTCCGAGAGGGAAGATTTACGCTTCGACGTCCGCTTCTGCCGCTTCTTCCTTCTCTTTCACCAATGTCTGCTCATTCAGCAACTCGGCGGCGCGCGGGTACGGCGCTAGGAATTCCAACTGAACTCAGAATCGTCGGATCCCACCAGCACATCTCCGTGCTGGATATCCTGCTTGCCAACGTCACGAAGTAACAGTCCGACAGTGTCGCCTGCCTGTGCTTGTTGTATCTGCTTACGAAATGCTTCAATCGCCGTCACAACAGCCTTTTTGGCAGAACCTTGCCGCTGGATACTAATCTCATCCCCAACCTTGAGCGCCCCACTCTCAATTTGGCCCGTGACGACTGTTCCTCGGTCACGAATACTAAATACATCTTGAACCGTCATGCGAAAAGATGGATCGGTAGACATGGGCGGAGGTTTCCTTTCTATCTGACAATTGAAAGTTTGTGGTGGTTGAGCGGTGCCCTGAGTTTATCGAAGGGTAGCTCCGAAAGAGCGTATACTTCGACACGGTGAGCGAAAGACGAACCGTCAGTACAGGTCGAAACCACATCACTTGGCAATAGCTGCTTATTGTTGGTTTCGAGGTTGTTGAGCTTGTCGAAACATGGCGGGACAGCACCCCGCCTACTCAACCAACGATGTGTCTGCTTCCGGCTCCCCTTCCCCTTCATCCTTCTCCTTCAACATGGCCTGCTCGCGCAGCAACTCGGCGGCGCGCGGGTCGGCGCTGGGTTCGATGCGGCGGGCAAAGACCATGAAACCGGTGTGCGCCACCATACGGTCGGTGGGACGCAGGCGCGATGGCTCGGCCTTGTAGAAGCGCAGCAGGATTTCGCACATCTCGATGAAGGCGAAGTTCTGGCGGCGCAGGGCATAGAGCAGCTTTTCGACCTGATTGAAGGTCGGGATCAGGCTGCAAAAGAAGCCGCCGGGTTTGAGCGCGGCGCGCACCTGCGGGATGTAATCGTACGGGTTGGCAACGTCCAGGAAAAAGGCGTCCACGTCGGTTTCGTCGAAGCCATCGGCAATATCGCGCAGCTTGAACTCGACGCGCTCCACCAAGCCCATGCGCGTCAGGTTTTTGCGGGCCAGGTTTTGCATTTCGGGGCGCTGCTCGTACGAGATGACTTTGCCCGTCGGCCCGACGTTATAGGCCAGAGCAATCGCCATCGACCCTGAGCCGGTGCCGGCTTCCATGACGCGCATCCCCGGGCCGATGCCCATGGTGACCATGATGAACCCGATCTCTTTGGGATACAGGATTTGGGTGTTGCGCGGCAGGTCGGTGAGAATGTCGCCGAGCATGGGCTGCAACAGGAAGAACGGGCTGCCCATGTGGCTAAAGACCTGCGACCCCCAGGGCAGGCCGATCAGGTCGTCGTGGTTGACGATGCCGCGATGGGTGTGGAACTTGCCGCCGACCGCCAGCGGAAAGATGAAATGCTTATGGCGCAGGCCGACCAGTTGCACCAGGTCGCCTTCTTGGGCTTTGGAGGATGTCAGATTCCAGGGCATGGGTTGGGTTTCTCTTTCGAAGTTAACATGAAATTCCAAAACTTTTAACCACGAAGCCACAAAGGCACGAAGGTTTATGGTTTTCTTTGTGACTTGGTGGCTTCGTGGTTAATTTTCTCGGCAAAGGCAGGAGAATACTACATCAGATGTTTCACAAAAAAGTCGGTAATGGCGTTATAGACCTTCACGCGGTTTTCATATTTCAGCACGTCGTGGCCTTCGTCTTCAAAGACCAGCAGTTCGATGTCTTTGCCCTGCTTGCGCAGGTCGACCACCAGGTCTTCCGATTCGGCGGCGGCCACGCGCGGGTCGTTGCGTCCCTGCACCACCAGCATCGGACAGGTCATCCCGCCAAGATAGGTGCGCGGCGAACGCTCGATCAGGAATTCCCTTTCGGCGGGGATTTCCGGGTCGCCCAGGGCGATCTTGAAATAGGGCTTCCAGGTCTCCGGCATACGTTCGCTGAACGTCAGCAGGTCGTAGGGGCCGAACATGTCGCAGGCCGCCTGCCAAAGTTCCGGGTGGCGTCCGGCCAGGGTCAGGGTCATGTATCCGCCGTACGAACGCCCCACAACGGCGGCGCGCTTCACGTCCAGGCGTTTGTCTTTCGCCAGGAATTCCGTCATCGCGTGGACGTGGTCGAGGCGGTCAGCGCCGCCCCAGTCGCGGTCGACGTGCTTGGTGTACGCCAGCCCGTAGCCGGTGGAGCCGCGCGCGTTCGGCGCAAAGACGGCGAACCCGCGCAACGTCAGGAACTGGATCAGCGGCATCGAGAACCAGGCGAAGTTGGGGCGTTCCTGCCCCTGCGGCCCGCCGTGGACGTAGTAGATCAGCGGGCGCGGCGCTTTGAAGCCGAGCGCTTTGGCGGGCAGGTACAGGCGCGCCGAGACGCGCAGGCCGTCGAAGGAGGTGAACGAGGCGTCCTCGCCTTTGGAAAGGTGTTCTTCGGGGATGCCCAGCACTCTTTCGTTGGTGTGCAGCACGATCAGGTCGCGCCTTTTGCGCTGGACGGTGTAGATTTGCATCGGGGAAATGGCGTTACAGAAAGACAGGATGTAGACGTCCAGTTCCTTGTTGTATTCGTAGTGTTCCAGTTCGCCGCCGTCGAGCGGCTCTTCGCCGACGATCACGTGTCCGAGTTTCATCACGCGCTTTTCTTCGTCGAAGACGGCTTCGTAGAGCCAGGAACAGCCGTCGATGTTGTAGCCGACGGCGTAACGATCGCCGTCCAGGTGGTCGAGGCTGGTCATCTCGCCGACGCCTTCGTGCTTTACGCCGCGCACTTTAACGGGCAGCAGCTTTCCGGGGCTGTCGAGTGGGATGTAGCCGAGCGAGTAGGTGTCCTCGAAAACGGAGCAGGTCAGCAGGACGCCGCCTCCGTTATGGGAGAAAAGCGCCGCGCCCAACCCGTTGAGGGCCACCGTTTCGTCGGGTCCGCGCTGTTCCAGGGGCTTGCCGTACAGCACGGTCTGCTTTTTGCCGTCGTACAGGTAGAGGACGGTATCCCCGACGGTATAGCCGTCGCTCAGGAGCACTTTGTTATGGTCTTCGGACCAGGCCAGCGGGTACGCGCCCCAGGCCGATTCGGCCAGCTTGGTCAGCTTGTTCGTGGGCAGTTCGCCGCGATAAGCCTCGTTGAGCGCTTTGTCGCGCCGCTCGGCGGCGAAGTAGACGGCGTCGTTGTCCATGTCGCAGCGCGTGAGGTGGACGCGGTACCCCGCGAAGAAATTGTCGAAGGCCGGTTCAGGGAAACCGCCTTCGAGCGGGATGAGCATCGGCTGGTAATTTTCGTCGCCGTCGTGGTCGATCATTACCAGGATTTTGCCGCTGTTGGGAAAGACGCAATACGAATAGCCGCCGATCAGGTCCGGGTTTTGCAGGGCGATGTGCGGCGGCAGCAAGGGTTCGGGCACGCTGCCGCCGTAGTTCATGGCGTACAGGCTCAAGTGACCCGAAAGGTTGCTCAAGAAGTAGATGCGCTCTGCAACCAGTTGGGGAAAGACGAACAAACGCGCGGAAAGCAGGGATTCGATTCTCATGGACATGGGCTGGTGTCCTTTCGTGGTTTAATCTTATCATGGAAGGAATGGGAATAATCATGGAGAAGGGATGAATAGAGAGTAGAGAAAAGGGCAGCTTTGCGGGGTTGCCATCCTGTATCGATCCTGTATCCCACCCATTACAGCGCTCGCTGCTGCCTGAGTAATGGTGTATGTCGCCGAGGAGAAGAAGAACAGCCTGACGGAAATCGCCAGGCTGTTTTGATCGAAGCAGTGGAAAATAGGAATGGGAGCGATTTTAATTGGCCGTTTGAACGCCGCTGGCCAGCGCCAGCACCTGGGTCTGCTCGGTAGCGGAGGACTCTTGTGCGGCCTGGGCCTTGGTAATCAAACCGTTCAAGACAGCCTGGCTGACCTTAAGCTGGGAATTCGCGATGACCTTCTGTCCATCCAGCATGGCGCTGTTGGCGGCCAGTTGGCGCGCAAAACCGTCGTTATACGATTTGGCGGTGGCATCCGCCTGGGCGGCAATCGATGCCGCCATCATGGAGATCGTTTCCGGGCTGAGGGACGGAGTCTGGGTCACGTCTACGGCGAAGGCCGCGATGCCCGCGCCGGCCTTGGCGGCCGTCTGCATGACCTCGTTCGCAAACTGGTCGGTAATCTTGATCAACTGCGCCATCTGCTGTTCCTGGAGGGCAATCTCCCATTGCTCGATGCAGAACTTGACCGAGTACAGCGTGACGTTGGTCAGCAGGTTCAGGCGCACGGCCAGACTCAGGTTGAGCGTGCGGCTGTTGGTCAGTTGGGGACCGTTTGCCCAACCCAGGAACAGCCGGTTATCGAATTCCGCAATCTTCAAATTCATGTTATTGGCGAATTCGGTCAGGTTGCGCTGTTTCTCCACCAGGTCGTGGTCTGCGGGAGTATTCGGGTTTGGATTGAGCTTGCCCGCCTCTGTCTTGGCCAGGTCGCGGATTTGTTCCATGACGGCCACCGTATAAATGACCGCCAGGATTTCCTTCTCGTTCTGCTGATAGAACTGGTCCAGCAGGCCCACATTCTGGACGGCGTCCATCTCCTTGGGGTAGATGATGGACTTGACCGTGTCCAACTTCTGGTAGATGTTCTTCGCATCGTATAAAAGCTCCTCGAAAATCGACTTGGCGCCAAAGCCAAATCTCTTTACGTTTTCGAGGGAATCGTGGACCCACTTGGCCACTTTGGGATTGCTCAAGTCATATTTCTGGCCCACGGAGCGCACCTGTTTTCCGAGATCGCTCATCAGCCCGTTCAGTTCCGGGATCTCGACCGGCCTGACCTGTTTCTGGGCTGCATCGATGAGCGCATTCATGGGAGCCAGGGCGTTATTGCCGTAGGCCAGCAAGGCTTGATTGTTGGCCAGCAGATCCGGCAGGTCCTTCGCCGCATTGTTGGCTGCCAATTGCTGGGTTTTGCCGTCCAGCAGGTTGAAACAGACCAGCGCCTGGCGGCTTTCGGGCGTCTTTGCGACCTCGCTCAACGCCTCGGTGGCTGGCCCCGTAGGGGGTGTTGTAACGGCAATCGACAGACCGGGTTTGTTCGTATCAATAGACATGGTTATCTCTCCTTTGGGAATGGATCAACTGGGTGGGTATATTATTGGCACGGGCCGCTATCTTGCAGGCAAGCTACCGCCGCCAGGTAGACGCTTGGTTCGGGAAGATTTGTAAATTGTGTCAGGTGAGGGATCTTGAAATTCGGAAACACAGACGGATCGTTGTTGGCCGTGGTGCGAAAACCATGCCTCCACTCGAGAGGCTGTAAATCGGGGCTTTTGAGCGCGGTAATCAGGCGCGCGCACTCAGAATCCAGGCAGATGATCTCATGCACGGAGTTAATGTCCGGCTCGGGGTAGACCACAGAGAACTCTGAGTTGATCCGGGATTTGAAATCCGCGGGCTGCTCGTTCGAGTACTCAAGGATTTGGCTTTCGTACACATTCGCCATCGGGAAAGTGTACTCTTTGGCGCCCTGGATCCACTCGTTAAAAAGGTCCTCGCTGGTCGATGCCTTATCCCCCACGTTAACCCGGATCTGGTGCAGCGCCGGCAGCACCTTGGCCTGGTCGGCGCTGGTAAAACCCTGGGTGGGGTCGCCTGCAACGATGTTGCCGAGCAGGAAGTAAAACAGGTTCCCGGAATTGCTGGACCCGGGATTCGTGCTGCCAACCTTCACATATCCGGTAAGCGCCGACTGCGCAGGGTCCAGGGACTGCCATGTAACCTTATTGACCACCTGGTTGACCAGGGCGGGCATATCCGCAAAGTAATAAAAACCGCCCCGCAATTGAATGGCATTTACTTTAATCTCGGCGTCCCGGGCTTCCTTCACGGTCAGCAGCACGAGCGGACTATAAAATACGTCCGCAGCCTGGTAGCCGGGAAAATCTCCCTTATTGTGCTTGCTTTCAAAGATCGCCACCGCAGCGCTGTTGCTGGGACTCAGGAAATCGGTTTTCTGGGCTTTGAGTTCATCGGTGGAAACCTGTGTCACCATCGCAATCGAACCCATGGCTTTACAGTTCACGGTCAGTTGATATTTGGCGAGGGCGGCAATCACCGCCGGGTCGCTAAAGAACGGGATTTTTTCGCTTCCGCAGAACCCATTGAGCGTCACAGACTGTTCCTGGGTGGCGGTGGGAGCCACATAGGGCGTTGGGGTTGGGGCCGCCGCTTTGAACATGATCGGGATTACGATCACTGCCACCAGCACGGCGAGCATCAAGATACCGCCCACAATCAGAGGGACAACTCTTTTCATCGGATAAAACTCCTTCCGTTAGACTACGTTGTAGCGCGAAGCATCCAGCATCTTGGCCGCATTCTCGAACTCCATGTTGCTGCCATCCGCAATAGTCTTAATACTGTTCACCAGGAACGTATCGAAGCCGTCGAAGCCCTTCTGCGCGTTGGCCAGGCTGGCCTGCGCATCCTTGTGATATTCGGGACGGGCCTGAATATCCTGAATTTGGACCAGGGTGGTGTTGACAATCAACTCCAGCCACTTTTTCAACACCACACAGCAAGAGAGCAGGTTACTGGGTTGCTTGCGTTTTGTATAGGCCACCAGGTCTTGGGTGTGCTTGCAAATGTTTGCAAGCACAGCCTTCAAAGCCTTGTCCTGGATTTGCCCCTGTGTTGCGCGGATTTGCGCAACCAGGCGGTAAACATTTTGAACGTCGTCGGCGGCGTCCAGGGTGTAGGCGTCAACCACGTTATTCGCAACGAGCCATGTGCCGGCTGCGAACAGGGTAAAAAGGACGACCGCGACGATCAGCCCCAGCGACCAACTCCAACCGGCCAGGCCGGTGGTTACAAAATAGGAGAGCAGAAAAACAAGGGTACCCGACAGGATGGCAATCAGCCAGGCATTCTGTGCTATCTTTTGCTTAAGATCGTTGCTCATGGACGCTCCTCTACGAAGGCTACTTTGAGCCTACAGCCTGCTTCATGGCAGACAAAACATTATCCGCTGCGACTTCGTTCCAGGCGGCAGCTTTATAACCGGAATTGACGACGATGAGCGTGCCCTTCATGGGGTCGGCAATCTGGTGGAGTTGGGCAAGATTGATATCCCCAATATCGATGCCTATTCCCACGACGATCACGGTCAGGTCCGGCACATTTTGCCAGCGCGCAAGATAGTCATTCAGTGAACCATCCATCGTCTGCTGTCCATCCGTCATCAAGAGCAGCAAGTGCCGCCGGCCGGGCGCAACGGGATCGGAAGCAAATTGATCCAGGGCCTTGCTTAAGCAGCCAAAGATGTCGGTGCTTCCATTGGCGCCTGTCGACGCAATCTGCTGGTAGACCTTGCCAAAGGCCTTATAGTCGGCGCCGTTGACCGTCGCAATGGGTGTCACATCTGACGAAAAGGTGATAAACGTCGTTAGGTCCCTGGGGTTCGAGAGCAGTTCCTGGGCCTTGGCTTTATCCTGGTCCGTAATATAGCTCAAACCCGTCAGGAGTTCGTTCCACTTATCGCCCTGCATGCTGCCGCTCCGGTCGAGACACAAGACCATATCGTAGGCAGGCCGCGCAGAAACCTGGTAATTATAGAAAAGCTGCTCCAGTACCGGACCTTCGGCCAAAGTAATTGGCTGCAGTTTAATGGTTGGGTTGACGCCCCAATCCGGGTTGAAGACCGAGCGAATCTTGGGGTCGGTCTCATCCAGGCGCAGGCCGCCCTGGGCCGGGCGTTCCCCATGAGCGATCAACTTCTGGACGGCGTCCGGCGTCTTCATGTAAGCCAGGAAACTGTTGAAAACAGCCTGCCTGGCGGCGTCATCGGGGAGACCGCTTTGCACAAACTGCGGGGTTGCGTCCGAGTACATAAAAACGTCAGAGATGTAAGCGATGTGCAGTTTGGTTTTCGCGGAATTCAGGTTGTTCTGGATGGCGAGCGTTTCATAGGTGACCAAAAAGTCGCAGTTGGGCGCTGCCTGGCAATTATCGGTAACGTAGCCGGTGGATGACGCCGAGTGATTTACCAGGGCATAGAATTTTTGCACGTTGGCAAGGATGGTCGGATCATTCACCTGCTCCATCGTAAGCGGGCTGGTTGGATCGTTCCCCGCATACTTGTTCCAAATCCCGATGCCGAAGATCGCCCCGCTATTGCTCTGGGTTAAATTGCTCGTCCAAAGCTTTTTACCCGTCGTTACCTGCGCCAGCACGTCATCCAGCGCAATCGACTTTCCCGTCCAGCCCAATTGGTCGATTGGGCCGCCGGCAGGCCAGGCAAGCACAATCGGCGTATAAAAAACAGGGCTGGGATTGTCGACCAACAGATGGTGTGTATCCCCGATCAACGACCACGTTTTATTGGCCGGCCACATGACGTTAAAGGGAACGCCGTTCGTATCGACCATTTTCCCGCTCTGCAAAAGGATCTTCTGGTCCACGCTGCCGAGAACCTTATAGTCCGCCGTCCAATTGCTTCCGTCCGGCGCCTTCTGCTGCGCAAACCAGGGGATCACAATGTCGTCCATGACCGCGCGGTTTT
The DNA here is from genome assembly GCA_049792555.1 of Anaerolineales bacterium. Lineage (GTDB taxonomy): Bacteria > Chloroflexota > Anaerolineae > Anaerolineales > Villigracilaceae > UBA5195. The sequence goes on along the minus strand of JBARBA010000602.1, from coordinate 2,323 downwards.
CAGAGCCGATCACGAAATGGAGCGTATATTGGTTGGCCGAAGCCGGAGTGAGGCCCGGCAACCCTGATGGAAGAGCGCAGGCGCCAAGCACAAACACCCCCGCCAGCATTATTAATAACGTTACTTTTAAGTTTTTCATCATTTTCTCCTTTCCAAACTCCAGGGAAAATGTAACCGGGTTGGTTTGCGTAGAACCGGCTTGTTACCCCGGCCTGTCCTACGGACAATCGATCCCAAACAGAACGCAAGGCCCAGACCAGCGCCAAACGGCAACAAACGCATCAAAAGCAGGGATTCGATTCTAGTGGACATATAGCTTTGTCCTTTTGTAGTTTAATCTTATCACGGAAGGAATGGGAATAGAGAGGAAAGAATAATGCAGAACAGATGATTAGGGATCATCCTATAATCATCCTGTAATCATCTTGTATCCCACCCGGCACGGCGCTCGTTGCTATAGATGTCCAGAAAAATTCTTTTCGAGCGTTATCCACAGATTACACAGATGACGCAGATAGAAACGGCAAAAGATTTAAAAAATCTGCGAAAATCGGCGAAATCTGTGGATGAGTTCTTGGTTCACGTAGAAAAAACTTTTCTGGAGAACTATACGGACTTCAAAAACATTGCCAAAAAGCGCTTGACATTCATCCTCCACTTTGATACAGTCCATTCACTTTGAGAAAGCGGAGGCTGGAATATGAAACACTTCACGTTTTTTTGTCTGACCATTTCAATCCTGTTGGTGGCCTGCGGGACAGCTCCTGCCAGCGCCCCTACGCTGACCGTTCAACCGCTGGAAACGCTTACCGCACCGGAACCTGCCGCCGTTACCCCGACCTTTGCCCCCACTGGAACGTCCACCGCCCCGCCGGTTTTAACCGTTACCCAGACGCTCCCTGCGCCGACCCTGACCCCGTCCGCCCCCGAAACCTGTCCGCAGGTGGACGCCAAACTGCGCCCTTCGTTTAGCGTGGCCTTCAAAGACAAAAAGCTGGCCTACCATGACGCCCGCCAGGCCGTGCTCGACTTCCTGAGCGCAGGCGGGGACCCCCAAACGGCCATCGCCAAACTGGCCGAAAACGGCGTCGCCGCCAGCCAGATGGATTTGACGAACGACGGCGTCCCTGAATTCCTGCTGCCCAGCGGTTACTTCACCATCTTTGGTTGCAAAGGCGGCAAATACCAGACCTTGCTGGATATTGCGCCCGATGAACGCACGAACAATGCGGCCATCCCGCTCGTCATCCAGGATTTGAACCGGGACGGCGTTCCTGAAATTTTATTGGCCCAGGCATTGGATACGAGCGCCAAATACTCCCTGCTGGAGTGGGATGGAACGGAATTCGCCCCGCTCACGCCTGTCGCTTATGGCAGCCAGGGCGACTCTATCTATATCGAGAACCATGATATTTATACCGTCGGGCAGAGCAACGCAGAAAAAGGCCGCATCAACGGCAACTGGGGCGTCCTTGACGTGGACGGCGACGGGTTGAAAGAAGTTGTCATCAAAGCCGGAGTCTATGACAGCTTCGTTTGGTCGTCAGACCTGGAGCAGCAGATCGTCCTTGCCTGGCGCGGCGCGGCCTATGTGGTATCGACCGATGTTACCGAATCGACGCCCACTCCCACGCCAACTTTCACGCCCCTGCCGTTTTCGGCCACTTGTGAATACAAGGTATCGAGTGTCAGGTATACGTTGCCCGAAGACCGTAAAGACTACCAACAGTCCATCGAAGATTTCCTGAATATCGGCGGCAACCCCGAACAACTAAAATCTTTTTTCAGTACCACAATCCAGGATTTGACCAACGACGGTTTGCCCGACGTGCTGCTTTACTCGGACGCAGGCAACCTTGTCCGGGACCCGTCCATTTATATCTTTACCTGTGTAAATGGGAAATACCGGGAAAAGCTTGGCATTGATTCTCCCACCAAACGTTTTGGCATCGGCACATTCCAAATTAGCGTGATGGCAATTAAAGACAATAACAAAAATGGCGTGCCCGAAATATTCATCAAAGATATCGGATGTTTCTCTTTCCGCTGCGGCGCACTCTACGTTGCCGAGTGGGATGGAAATGAATTTAAAGGATTGATAAAGGATTATCATATTAAGGATGAAATCGATTTTTCGGAAATGGGTGAGCCAACCGACCAATACCTTAAGGACATGGATAACGACGGCATGGCCGAACTGGTCTGGACGGGCGGCGTCACCCCGGAATGGAACGGCGACCATTGGGCTTTTTATCCGCAGCGCCTGGAAACGCACATTCTCAAATGGGACGGCAAAAACTATACCGCCCAGCCGGTCGAATAC
>JBARBA010000601.1:0-4450 GCA_049792555.1 Anaerolineales bacterium | reverse complement strand
CGCTGGCAATTGGGGCGGGCCATTCATTCATCTTGTTCCTTGCGGATGGCTTTTATCCCATCAATATCCTAAACGCAATCAAAAATGTCCCTGAGGTGGCCCGGGTATTCTGCGCTACTTCCAATCCCACTCAGGTGATTGTGGCCGAGACCGAACAGGGGCGGGGCATCCTCGGCGTGATTGACGGCTCTTCGCCAAAAGGTGTGGAAGACGAGGCCGGGAAGGATTGGCGCAAGGGTTTCCTGCGCATGATCGGCTACAAGCTTTAGCCTGTGTCAAATTTAATCCCGGCTGTGTCCAGGATAAGGTTGAGCGCATAACTCATAAGGCATTTTATGCAAACGCTAAATCCACCCCGCAAAAACATCCCGTCTCCCAAAGAAATCATCCCTCGCGCGTTCCCGGGTATCTCCCAGCTCGAGATCGATGAACTGGTTGCTCGCGCCGAGGTCAAAAATTTTGCTCCGGGGTTCACCCTTTGCCACGAAGGCGCAGAGGAGGCGAAATTCTATATCCTGATCGAGGGGAAAGTTGACGTTACCAAAATAATCAACAACTCCGAGCAGCGCCACTTGAAATCGCTGGATGCGGGGGCTTTTTTCGGCGAAATGGCGCTGATCCATAATGCGCCTCGCGCTGCCAGTGTCGTGGCAGCTTCCCATGTCACGGTGCTTGAAATCGACAAAGAAAATTTTGACCGTGTGCTCCAGCGTTCGGCCAGCGTTTCAAGGGCCATGGTGCGTGAGATATCCGGCCGCTTGCGCGAAAACGACGAAATGGCCGTCGAAGACCTGCGCATGCGGGCCTCTGAACTGGCGCAGGCATACCAAAAATTGGCGGAGCAGGAATTTGCCCGCCGTGAATTCTTAAGCAACGTTGCATACGAACTGCGCACACCTTTAATGACTGCCAGTGGTTTCCTCCAGTTGATTCAAACTGGCGCAATTCCCCCCGATAAAATACCAGGGGCGACAGAAATGGTAGCGAAGAGTGTCCAACAAATTGCCCACCTGGTGAATGATATTCTTTTCCTGCAAGAAATGGATTTGATCCTGCCAAAATTCCAGACCGTCGACATCGTTCCCATCGCACAAGAAGTAGCCCAAACATACAAAGAGAAAGCCGCTGCCAGCCAGGTAACGATTGATGTCAATGCCGATCCCAACCTGCCAAATATTTCTGGCGACTCCAAATCGCTGGAGCGCGCCTTGACGGCGCTGGTCGATAATGCGGTCAAGTTCAGCCGGCATGGGGGCCGTGTGGAGATCAACATACACGAAGATCGAAATGACGTCCTCCTGGATGTGGTCGATCAAGGGATCGGCATCGACCCCGAGCGCATATCGCACATCTTCGACCGCTTCTACCACGCCGAAAGAAACGACCAAGACCTGTTCGGAGGGATCGGTCTGGGACTGTCGATTACCAACCAGGTCATTAAACAACACAATGGCAGCCTCTCCGTTCAAAGTAAAGCCGGCAAAGGCAGCACATTTACGGTGCGCTTGAAAGCCATGAAAGTTGTGCTATAGAAGGGCATTATGTCGATTATCACCTGCCATCCCAATATTTCGGGGAAATTGTTGTTGCAGGTGGTTTCGGTACGGCGGCGGGATAGCGCCGCCGCCTACTCGACCACCGATGATTGAGGTGGTCGATTTCCTTTTATAAATCTTTTCTGTATCTCCGCTCGACTACCGATCATTTAGATGTTACCAGCAGGGGGCCATAAAACTCACCCTCAGGCGGGATGCGCGCCCGCATTGCCAATTTTCACCTTCTCGATGGATTTGAACAGGCCCTGGAGAGTTTGCACGGCCCCCGCGCGCCAGACAGAAGTCAGCCGGGTTACATCCAGGTGCGATTTGAGTTCGGTCAGGTAACGCTCGTATTCCTGCGGTTCTTCGCCCTCCATTTTTTGACCGGATTCCTGCCGCAGGGAATCCGCTTTCCCCAATAAAAGCGCCGCCGTTTCGAACTCTTCATGGTCAATCGCCAGGAAAGCCATGCACTCCAGGCAGCGCGCCGCGCCGCCGATATTGTTTAATTCTATCCATCCCTGGGCAGTTTCCTGATAGTGAGAGAATGCTTCGGCAGGATAACCATGGGCGCGCTCCAGATCGCATAGCTCTGCCAAAGTAGCGTTCATCGATAATTTGTCGCCTGCCTCCCCTGAACGCGCAATACATTCCAGGAAATAACCCCGCGCCTTGGATATGTTTCCTAACCGAATGTTGATACGCGCCAAGTGGAGGAGTGGATTGATATTCCAGCGATCACCGGCTTGTTCGCTAATGGACTGCGCTTCCTCTGCCAGGGCAAGCGCCTGGTCTGGAGAAGTATCCGGGGACAGGTAGTAAAAATAAATGGATCGTGAGAGGGCGTTGGCGAGATACCAAATGGCAGACGGGCCTGCCTGGCGGGCAATTTCGACACTCTCGCAGACAACTTGACAAGCAGCATCCGGTTGGTCGCCAAGCGCCTCTGACAGCAGCCAGAGCGCCTCCGCCAGCCGAAGGCTGTATTCCGGCCCAGCCCGGCGTAAAAGTTCAACAGCTTCTTCCAGATGCGCGCGGTTTTGACCGGGATTGTCCCGCCGATACATGGACACATGACCGGTCCAAGTGAGCGCGCGGGCGCGAAACATCAGCGCTTCCCGAAGGGACGCCGGGACGGTGTGCGGATCTGGGCCAGGGCCTTGCCCCGAACCTGCCGAAGGGTCTTGCCCTGAGCTTGTCGAAGGGTCTTGCCCTGAGCTTGTCGAAGGGTCAACAGGGTTTAATTCCAACGCCTGATCGAGCCAGCGCAGTCCTTCGCTGACGTAGGCGCGCACTTGCCAAAACTGTCCCAAAGCGCCTGCCAGGCGCAACCCTTTCTGCGCTCCCGCCTGATCGCAAAGCAACCATTCGAGCGCAGAACGCAGGTTATCATGCTCCATTTCAATCGTATCCATCCATTTGATGATGCGCGGACTATTGAAATTCGATTCGCCCGTTTCTGCCCATTGCAGGAACCAATCGGCATGGCGGGTGCGCACCGGTTCACTCTCACCCGAAGCTGCCAGTCGCTCGCGCGCATACTGACGGATGGTCTCCAACAAGCGATAACGCGGTTCCCGGCCCTGGTGGTATTCCGTCATCACCATGGATTTGTTAGCCAGGCTGGTCAACAGGTCGAGGATTTCATGATCCTGCAAAGTCCCGGACGGGTCGGCGCACACGAACTCGGCGGCTTCCAATTGCCAGCCGCCCGCAAAGACCGCCAGACGCCGCAGGAAAATGCGCTCTTTTTCAGAGAGCATGTCCCAACTCCAGTCAATCAAGGCCTGGAGGGTTTGCTGGCGCGGCAGGGCAGTGCGGCTGCCGCCGGTCAGCAAACGGAAGCGGTCGTCGAGACGGGCGGCGATCTGTTCCACGCGCATGAACTTGACGCGCGCTGCAGCCAGTTCAATTGCCAGCGGAATGCCATCCAGCCGCGCACAAATCTGCGCAACGGCCAGCACATTCTGCTGATCCAACGCGAAATCGGGCATCATTGAATGGGCGCGCTCGGCGAATAAACGCACGGAGGCAAAGCCCATCAGCCGGTCGATGTCGGGAAGATGCCGCAGGTCGGGGCTGGGCAGGGACGGGACACGGTAGGGCATCTCGCCGGGGATGCCCAGCGTCTCGCGGCTGGTGGCCAGCACCGTCAGGCGCGGGCAGGCGTGTAAAAGGATTTCGATCAGTTCGGCGCAGGCGTCGATCAGGTGTTCACAATTATCCAAAATCAGCAGCGCCTGGCGCGGACGCAGGTAATCGGCCAGGCTTTCGCGCAGGGGACGCGCCGGGTCTTCGCGCAGGCCCAGCGCCGAAGCCAGCGCGCGCGATACCAGTTGAGGGTCGGCCACCGGCGCCAGTTCCAGCAGCCAGACGCCGTCGGCATAGGCATCCAGGAGTTCCACGGCAGCCTGTAGGGCCAGACGAGTCTTGCCGGTGCCGCCCGGGCCGGTCAGCGTCAATAAACGGCTGGGCACTGAGCTGTCAGATTGACGGTTCGTCTCTCGCTCACCGTGTCGAAATCCTGTCGACATCGTGCCCGTAGGGTAAGTGTTGCCGGCCAGAAGCGTCTTGACCGCGCTTAACTCCTTGTCGCGGCCAACAAAACTGGTCAACTGCGTGGGCAGGTTGTTGAGGAACGTCTGCGAAGCCCGCAGGGGCGGGAATTTGTCGGGCAGGTCTTGGGCCTGCACCTGGTAAATGTGTTCGGTGCGCCCCAGGTCTTTCAGGCGGTGTTCTCCCAGGTCGCGCAGGGAAACGCCCTTGGGCAGGGAGTCGCCCAACATTTGCCGTGTGGAGGCGGAAAGCAATACCTGTCCGCCGTGACCGGCTGCCATCAGGCGGGCCACATGGTTAAGCTGTGGGCCGATGTAATCACCGGCGCTGACCTCGGCGTAACCGGAATGCAGTCC
>JBARBA010000600.1:0-31773 GCA_049792555.1 Anaerolineales bacterium | reverse complement strand
TGTTGATAACCAGGCTCTTAACTCGGCCAACTACTATTCGATGCTCGTGCTTGTTTTCATCGCCTACATTTCTTGGATGGGGATGAGAATCGCCGACCGCGCCATCCAGGACGCCCGCCGTCATGCAGCCAACCTGGAAGCCATCTTGAACAGTATCGCCGATGGCGTGCTCGTGCTTGATTCGCAGGGCGGTTTCATTTCCGCCAACCCGGCCTTGCTGCGCATGATCCCCGAAGACGAGCTTGCCGAAATATGTTCCAAACCGCTTGAGAAAACCATTCGTTGGAAACGCAAGGTCTTTACCGTCACGGCTTCGCCTGTGCCCGGCGTGGGCAGCGTGGCCGTCTTCCGCGACGAGACCCGCCGCCATGAAACCGAGCGCGCCAGGGATGCCCTGATTGCCACCGTTTCACACGAATTCCGCACACCGCTGGCAGCCGTAATGAATTACCTGGAAATGCTCCTGATGTTGAGCAAAACGGGAACAATCGATAACGCGGCCTTCACCGGGCACCTGACGCGCGCCCTCGAAAGCTGCAGCCGCTTGCATCATGTGGTCGTCAACACGATTGATTTGGCCCAGATCCAGGCCGGGATGCTGGATCTCAAGCAACAGCGTTTCAATTTGCCGGCGTTGTTCGAAAAAAGCCGCCAGCTTTTGGACGCGCTGCTCGACCAAAAGCGCCTGTCTTATGAGTTGAGCATTGCTCCGGATGTGCCGGCTGAAATCACCGGCGACCCTGAACGCTTGCACCAAGTGCTGGCGAACTTGGTCGGGAATGCGATCAAATTCACCAACCAGGGCGGCGTCAAGGTCAGGGTTTTCCTGCCCCGGGAAGAAACGCTTTCCATCGAAGTGACCGATACCGGCCAGGGCATCCCGGAAGAGCAATTGCCCGATATTTTCGAAGTATTCCGGCGCGGCAGCAACTATGCCCGCCGTGAACGCCAGGGCGCGGGGCTGGGATTAGCGATCACAAAGGAGATTGTCACTCACATGGGCGGCGAGATCTCGGTCTCTTCGGCGCTCGGCGTTGGTTCCGCTTTCACCGTCTCGTTACCCTATGGCGGGAGTTGACCGAAGCGGGGGACGAGAAATTTAAGATGATCGGCGCGGCGTTATCCTCGGTTTTGTTTTATGCGCAGGTCGTCTCAATAAAATAAGGGGGCGGATGCAATGGCGCAAGGAAAGCGTTGGTTGGCAGGGTTGGTAATCAAGGTCTCCAGGATACAGACTCATACTCCACTTGATCGCTGGCCTTTGTCAATTTTCTTAAATTACTCCCGTCTGCATTGACAATGCAAATCGTGGCATCGGATGTCCATGCAAAAAGGATTTGGCTGCCGTCAGGCGACCAGACCGGGTCTTGGCTGGCGACCCCGGCGCTTGCTGAGTTTGACACGTTGACAAAACTGCCGTCGCGCAGATCGACGACATAAATATCTGGCGGGGTCGTGTGAGAAGGTGTGGATGTAAAAGCAATTTTATGGCCATCGGGCGACCAGGCAATCGCGTGAGGATGTTCCAGCGTCGTGGCAATGTGTTTATTGGTCCCGTCATTGTTCATCAGGTACAATCGGGAAACGTCCTGTGAAGATAGCACCTCCAGGGCGATGGTTTTCCCATCAGGGGAAAGGCTTAATTGGCGCTCGTCGTCTGGCGAGTTGGTCAGGTTTTTGACGTTGCTTGCGCCGCCGGCGCTTATTTCTGCCACGAATACATCCTTGGCTACCACGTCGGCGGATGAGCTTCCAGGCTGCGGCGGTGCCAAATAATACAATAATTTCCCGTCCGGGGAGATTTGCGCGCAGCAGCCGTCTGCCAGTTTGCGCATATTCCGGCCGTCTTTGGCGCTGATCCAAACTTCCACATGGGGAATGCCCGTCTCTATGTCTCTTTCAAAGATCACCTGGCTGCCGTCGGGAGACCAGCCCAACACATCTTCATGTTCCGGGCTGTTGGTGATATTGGTCATGTTTTTCCCGTCAGCGCTGCTGATCACAATGTCCGAGTTTGAATCGGTGATAAATTGCATCGTTGCAAAGCTGTTTCCATCCGGCGCCCAAACCTGGGGAGAAACAGCATTCTGTTCGAACGTAATCGGTAAATACTGGATTTTCCGGCATTCCTGCGCGTTTGCCAGGCATGCTTGCGGCACGTAACCGAATTGTTCGGCGCGCCCGTTGTAAATCGCCAGGTAAAGATCGTGCGCGTGGGGGGGCTGGCCGGTCACAGCAGGGACAGTTGCAATATTCGGGGTTGGCGTCTGGGTTGGAACCCCGGTCTGGGGCGCGAGGGGGGTATTTTGGTTTGAACAGGCGGCGAGCAAAAAAAGCAGCCATACAAGGATCGGTTTTTTCATGCAAGGACTCCTTAACTTTCAAGAAGCCGCCTGATCGGGCAGTTGAAAGTTTGTCAAAAGAAATCAATTGGTCACTGGGCTTTTTCAAGCTTTTATGGCCTGAATGAAATTGAAACGGCGTCGTAGTCTTTCAATAACGCCAGATTAAGGGGAATAAATGTTTTATCGACAATCGACACAACCCCATCCCGCTCGTTGCCGTTCTCATCACCTGCAATCAGCAAAATGTGCTGGTTGTCCGGCAGCCACATCCAATCTTGCAAGCTATCATTCTCTGATAACGAGATTATTTTTTGCAGTTCACTGCCATCGGAACGCGCGATGGAAATCTCTTTGCTGCGGCTAAAAATCGCAAGCCATTTTGAATCCGTTGACCAAAGGAAACTTTCAGTCGGTATGCTCAGGACGTGTTCTGCGGCGGTGGCAACGGAACGAATCACAAGGGTGGTGTCATCGTTAAAAGCCATCAGGGTTCTATCCGGTGAGAAGACCGGAACGGACGTTTGCATCCAGTCGCGGCCCAGGTCGAACGGTTGAACCTGACGGGTTAACGTGTTCAATGTATTTACCGTCACGCCTGTCAAATACCCTTTGCCTTCATCGTATTCGCACCAAAAAAGAACCGTATGATTATCAATCCATTGTGATGGATACTTCTCGCAAACATCTGGAATATCGAATTTGGTCATATCTCCTGATTGGACGTTCATTGAAACCAGGTCGGTTTCATGATCGCCTTTTTGAATCTCCAACATGATTTGGCTGCCGTCAGGAGAAATAACAAAGTTATCTTTTGATTTCCAAACTTCCTTTTTGAAGACCTGGAACTTCCCCTGGTTGCCATCCAAAATATAAATATCGCCTGTGCCGCTGTCCCAAAAAAAGGCTTTTGCGCCGTCGTTCGTCCAGTAAATGCTTTGAACCTGTAAAAGCGGTTGAGGCAAAACGGCAAGAATGTTGCCATCCGGCTCGCATGGAGTTGCGCCCATTAAGCAACCCTGCGAGAGTCTGATAATGACCACATCAGAGGCCGGGCGTCCACGCTTGTTTAAAAGCAGGACCACTTCCCCGGCTTCATTTTTGGGAAGAGGGGTTTCAATGACAACCGGCGTTTCCACTACAGGCACAGGCGTATGGGGGATAATTTTGGCGCCTGAGGGTGGGGTGCTGGTTGCGCAGGACGCCAGCCAAAAGAAAGCCAACACAAAACAAATAAAACGGGGGTTGCGTAACATTTTTTCTCCTAAATTCGATCAGACAGGGAGCCTCACAGCAACGGATGTCTGTTTTACCGATTACACAATACCGGGATTCAGGAAGACCCGAATCCCGGTATTGTTTTCGATGATGGTTGTTTCAATTTTATGGGCAGGCACCGCTTGTGCAAAGCATGACTTCATCCCAGGCCACTTTATAGGTGGCAATGTCATCGTTGTTATCCAAAGTAACCACGCCGTAGTTCAAATACGGCCCGACGACGGCAACCCAGATATTCGAGTAGGCTTCCTGGTCGATGACTCTTGTCACCGCATTTTTGCCGTTATTATACGTGGCGGTGTATCTGGAAAAGGCGGTTGCCTTGGTGCTGGGTATGAAAGCTTTCAAGTAAATCCACTGTGAATCGGGGGTTACATCCCAGCCTCCATTAACGTAGGGTTCGTCTTTCGGTGGGTACTTTGTAGCGTCGGTATAGGCCCAGAAAAAATTCTTGGGGGAGCACCAACCGGCAATGTAGCAGTAACCGGCATTCGCCAGTGTTGTCGTTGAACCAGATGGAGGTTGCTTGGGAATCCAATACCAATATCCGCCGCCATTTGCGTATGTTTCCTGGAAATAGGCTTGCGCAACCCCTGGAAGCATGCCAACTTCGCGCAAAAAAGTCTGCGCCGGTTTGATTGCGGCAGGTAATGTGTTGACATAATTAAGCATCTCCCCGTTTACGGCGGACATACTCACCTGGATAAAAGGCGTCATGCCGTCGGGCAGTTTGCCGGCCGGGTCTTCCCAGCGAAAGAAGTAGTTTCGGCTGTCTTTGTTGCTGAACACCGGACGAAGCGCTTGGAGATTAACATTTCCCGCGACCGTCTTTACGAACGCCTGCGCTTTCTCTTTCAACTGCGCTTGTGAGTAGAGATTCTTTACTGCGCCTGCGCTGTGCCGGGTAGTGGTTAAATCGTCAGGCGGCATGATTTCCAAAATCTGCCCGGAGGCGATATCGACTGTGTAGGTATGGTTTTTGGTCTGATACGTCTCGGTTTGAACCGAAGCGCTATAGGGGAAACCGCCGCGCGACACGTAAACAGGCGCAGCGCCGTCAAGCGCGGCAATCATGCGCTCAATCGGGGCGCGTTCAGCCGCCGGGCGGGCAATTACTGCCTCGATCTTTTTCACCGTTTCTTGCCAGAGCGCGTCCATTTTTTTGGCCGAGTTGCCGACCAGCATTTTGGTTTTTCCATCTTCTGGACTAATGGCAGTCTCGCCTTGATTTAATTCATTATCAAGTGCCTTCTGGTATTCGGCCAGCAACCTGGCTTTTTCTTTTAGCGCTTCGGGTGGAATTGGAGAAGCCGGTCCTTGGGCAAAGACGGGAATTACCACAATGAGCAAAGCGATCAACAGCAAAGCAACCCCAATACTTTTCAACAGTTTCATTTTCATCTCCTTGATGGTTATTTACGAGGATAAAGTGGGGATATGAAATCTTCCCCGTCCATTGTATTTGCTGACAATCACATTATCGTATGGCAGCAAGAATATTTACTTGCATGTGTGAACCAAACATCCGCATTCTATCCTCCCCGTCCGATCCTTGTCAATGGAGAACGCCGCCCGCACACTTGCCCCACCCGGCAAACGCCCGGCAGGGCGGGCGAGAAAAGCCAAAACCTTGCCCCCGGTCCGGCGACCGGATCAATTCGATTATTTTTGAAAAGGGGCTTGCATTTGCCCCAAAAATCATTATAATTAACTTGGATGGGTCATTTGCCATATGCACCTCCTTTCTGTTGAACGGCGCGGACACTCCCGCGCCGTTCTTCGTTCCCCAAGGTTCGCGCGAAAATACCAAACGGGCACGATGCCTGCGGCCCGGCGTCCCCTCGACAGGTTCAGGGTAAGCTTTCGGGAGCACAGGCAGGGTCGTCAGGCCACCCGGGTTTCAACCGAACACCGGCCAAAAAACGCGCGGACTCCCCATGTACGTTGCCAGCCTCCCTTCTCACGTCGTCGAAATTCCCGGGAACATCCCCGGAACTCCCGCGCACGTCGCCAGAACTCCCGGGAACATTAGCGCAACTCCCGCGCACGTTGGCGGCCTCCCCATGGACGTCTCCTGGATCTGCGCGCACATTATTGTAAGTTGCATGGGGGGTGACGCCGGTTGTATAATTAAAATAACCTGCGGGAGCGCCTGCCCATAAAAACCCTGCAAACAAGGGAACGACCATTCATTGATTACTACCAGGAGACTTACACCATGATCTCACTTACCAAATTATTGGGTGTTGCAGAGCAAATGCTTTCAGCCCTGATTGTCAACCAGGCCAAAGTGGTTCAGCGTGGCAACATCGCCGAATTCATTGCCAGCGGCCAGGAACTGGTATCCAGCGCCAAGGCGCTCAACCAGGAACAGGAACAACTCAAATCTGCGCTCAAGCTCAAGACCGAGCAACTCAACGCGGTGCAACAGAAGCTCGAAGATTGGCAGGCCGAAGCCGTCAGCAGCGTCAAGCTGTCGTACCGCGACGAGAAGAGCAAATGGACTGAATTCGGCATTACGGCCAAGAAGTAAATCCATCCGCGCGCGCCCGCAGGCGCGTGGGGCAAGGCCGCGGCCAACCGGCCGCGGCTTTTTATTAACGGTACTGCCTCGGGAACGCCTCCTCCCGGGCAGTTTTCATTTTAAGTTGCAGTTTTTTGACCCGGCCGGGGCGGAAAAATGGTCAATATTAGTTGCGCTCTTCCCCTTGACTTTGCCGTTTCTTGGGGTAAAATGCTTCTGATAATCAACAACGGTTGATAATAAAAGAATTCAATTTCGTAAAGGAGCGATATGGACACCAATAATTTCGCCCTCAGACTCAAGCGTGTGTTCAAGGAAAAAACCAAGCTTGACGGGAAGCCATATACACAAGCAGAAGTTCTCGAAGGCTTGCATGGCGTGGTCACCAGGGTTTACCTGTGGAAGCTGCGCAACAGCCGCGCCTCGAACCCCAGTATGCAGGTCGTCAACGGCCTGGCGGACTTTTTTGGGGTCGACCCGGGTTATTTTTTTGAGATCGACGATTCGCAAGCCGGGTCTCTCCAGAACAACCTGGCGCGCGAGATCGGCATCAGGGCAGTGGTCCTGAAACCGGAGGAGCAGCAGATCGTGCTGTATGTGATCGAAGCGATCCGCACTGCGCAAAAGAAAGAAAACAAATAAAAAGACGGTTCTTCGGAAGCCAGCGTGGTATTCCCTTGGGGCCCAACCCGTAAGTCGGAATTAATTCCGGCTTACGGGTTGGGTGAATTACCCTATAAAGTCACCGGGCTTACCCTCCAGCCTGCGGGCATTTTCGCAGGCGCAATGTCGTCGTGAGACTTCGGCGTGAGCATGCACCTGCCTACAGGGGGCGCAGGCAGTCGAACGTTCATCTGAACGGGCAGGCGCAGATTCCCAAAGAACCTGAAAAAGATGAATGGTTTCCCCTGTGCAACGCAGCCGGGCCTGTGCTGACGGTTAGACTCGCTCACCTGCACTGCGCCGAACGCACACCTGTCCCGGTGTCCTTTCGGGAGCGCGGCGCAAGTGTCGCGGCTCACCGCGTCGAAGGGCTTGTCCTGCGAAGTCCCCGTAGGGGGAGCCTGTCGAAGGGCTTGTCCTGAGCCTGCCGGGCCGCGTTGTCAGTTCAGCGGACGGCATGGGCTTTTCCGGGCGCGCCCCGGCTGATGGGCGCAAGCTTCGGTCTTCAATTTTCAACGTTCAAACCCAAGAAGGGAGTATTCATTATGCAAACAGTTTCAAAAGCCGAGAAAATCCTAAAGGAACTCAGGTTCGATTTTGCGTCCTTCAGCATGGAGTCCTTCCTGCGCTACATCGGCGAGAGCAGGGGCCGCAAAATCGTCTGCATCCCCTGGGAGCGGGAGATGCCGTTCGACGTGTTCGGGGCCTGGGTGGTGGACGCCGAACACCCCATCGTCTACATTTTTTACCGCGCCAGCCTGCACCCCATCCACCAGACGCACGTCGTGCTGCACGAACTGGCCCACTACCTGTGCGACCATCCCACCCTGCGCGTCACCGAGGAATTGCTCAACCGCATTGCCGCCCAACAAGCCAGCCTGCCCTTTTCCGACCTGCCGCAGTTGCGCTCGAACAGCAAGGCGCAAATGGAAGCCGAAGCCGAGACGCTGGCCGACCTGATCCAGAAACGCATCCTGCGCCACGACCACGTGGAGCGGCTGGCCCAGGGCGCAGTCCCCCAGGAAAAGCTGGCCGATTTCCTGAAAACCCTGGGCGCCAAATGAGCAGCCTGATCCTGACCCTGCTTGCCCTGGCCTTCTGGGTCTTCACCCTGCTGAAACTGCGCGAGGCGCTGCGGGAATATGCGCAAAAAAAGACAACGACGGCGCTGAATATCTGCGCGATCGCGTTTTTTGGCTCACTCGACTTAACTTTCATGATCCCGGAAGTTGCCGCCTTCGTGGACGGCCACATATTCCCCAACCTTTCTGTGCTGGTTGCAAGCGGCTCTTTTCTGGTGGGCATCTATTTTCTGACAGTCGTGAGTCTGACCGCGACCAGCGCGCCGGTCGGCGGGCGCGTCATCCGCCTGCTCAGGGTCTTGCTGGGCCTGGTCTTGAGCGCCTTGCTGCTCATCTACCTGCTGTTTATTTCAAAAATGCCGCATCTCCAGTTTCTTGCGCCCCGGAATCTCCCTGATGTAATCTTCAAGTTGATCGTCTGGCTTTTCGGGATTACGCTGTCCATGATCCTGGCCGGAACCATCCTGGCGCACCTGCCGGCGAAAGAATTTGCCGTGCCGCGTTTGCGGGTGCTGGCGATCGTATTGGCCGCAGCCAGCGCAGCCGCGAATCTCCTGGTCAGTTGCATCATCGCCCTGGCAAACTACTTCTGGCCTGCTTTCTCGGCCCCATGGCTGTTTACCCTGGCAACGTTGTTTGTCATCTGTGGCTCCCTGGCGTTCCTTGTCGCGCTCCTGGGCGGAAAAATTTACGCAGAGTTTGTGATGTTCTCAAGCCGCCTGGACTATTGGCGCGCCTTCCAGGATATGCAATACCTGGCGGGGCGCATGTTGCGGCTCTTCCCGTCGGGTGCCCCGCCGCCCGCCCTGCCAAGCTTCTGGCAGTTTCAGCGCGACCCCGAATACCATCTCTACCATGCCATGATCATCATCATGGACGGCAGCGCCATGGCGGAGGGTTTCCTGGCGGAGTTGGGCGGCGACTTGCCGGAACCGGAAGACTGGGAGATCGAGCAAAACAACAACCTGGTGGGCGAAGCCCAGGAAATCTGGCGCGCGCTGCAACCCGCGCCCCTGCCAATGGACTTTTACGAAGTCGTCGAAGTCTACCGGCGCGTCAGCCTGGCGCTATCCCGCCCGGCGCTGCTGACTTTCGACGCCTGACGTTTGACCCCGCCCGGGAAAGGAGTATGCGCGATGAAACCAACTTCAAAAGCGGAACAAATCCTCAAGGAACTCAAATTTGATTTCTCGGCCTTTAGCCTGGAGGCCTTCATCCGTCACGTGGGCCAATACAAAGGCCGCGAGATCATCTCCATCGCCTGGGAGATGGAGATGCCGTGCGGCGTGTTTGGGGCCTGGATGCTGGACGCCGACAACCCTGTGGCCTATATCTTCTACCGCAGCGACCTCGTCCCGATGCACAAAATCCACGTCCAGTTGCACGAGTTGGCTCACTTCCTTTACGGGCACCCCACGCTCGAACTCAGCCGCGACCTGTTGACCCGGATCGCCGCCGGAACGGCCCCCCTGCCCTTAAGCGACCTGCCGCACCTGCGCTCGACCACCCACACGGAAATCATTGACGTGGAAGCCGAGACGCTGGCCGACCTGATCCAGGAGCGCGTCATAAGGCTGGCCAGCATCGACCGGTTGGTGCATAGCGCCGTCCCCGAAGAAAAGCTGGCCGATTTCCTGAAAACGTTGAGCGCCGCATGAGCAGCCTGATCCTTGTCCCTCTTTGCCTGGCCTTCTGGGCCTTCACCCTGCTGAAACTGCGCGAGGTGCTGCGGGAATATGCGCAAAAAAAGACAGCGCCGGCGCTGAATATCTGCGCGATCGCGTTCTTTGGCTCACTCGACTTAACCTTCATGATCCCGGAAGTTGTTGCCTTCATGGACGTCCGCATATTTCCCAACCTTTCTGTGCTGGTTGCGTATGGTTCTTTTCTGGCGGGCATCTATTTTCTGACAGTCGTGAGCCTGGCCGCGACCGGCGCGCCAGTCGGCGGGCGTGTCATCCGCCTGTTCAGGGTCTTGCTGGGCCTGGTCTTGAGCGCCTTGCTGCTCATCTATTTGCTGTTTATTTCAAAAATGCCGCCCCTCCAGTTTTTTGCGCCCCAGAATCTCCCTGATATGATCTTTAAGTTGATCGTCTGGCTTTTCGGGATTACGCTGTCCATGATCCTGTCTGGAACCATCCTGGCGCACCTGCCGGCCAAAGAATTTGTCGTGCCACGTTTGCGGATGCTGGCGATTGCATTGGCCGCAGCCAGCGCCGCCGCGAATCTCCTGGTCAGTTGCATCATCGCCCTGGCAAACTACTTCTGGCCTTCTTTCTCGGCCCCATGGCTGTTTACTCTGGCAACGCTGTTTGTCATCTGTGGCGTCCTGGCCTTCCTTGTCGCGCTCCTGGGCGGCAAAATTTACGCAGAGTTTGTGATGTTCTCGAGCCGCCTGGACTATTGGCGCGCCTTCCAGGACATGCAATACATGGCGGGGCGCATGTTGCGGCTCTTCCCGCCGGTCAGCCCGCCGCCCGCCCTCCCAGGCTTCTGGCAGTTTCAGCGCGACCCCGAATTCCATCTCTACCACGTCATGATCATCATCATGGACGGCAGTTCCATGGTGGATGGCTTCCTGGCGGAATTCGACGGTGACTTTCCGCAGCCGGAAGACTGGGAGATCGAGGAAGGCGACAACGTGGTGGGCGAGGCTCTCGAAGTGCAGCGCGCGCTGCAACCCGTCCCCCTGTCCGACGACTTTTACGAAGTCGTCGAAGCCTACGGGCGCATCAGCGCAGCGCTTGCGCAAGAGGCAAAATAAGAATGTCCGGCTAGGAGTTTTCCCGGCGTCTTGTGGGGTCATCCTCCGGTGAAGGATGCGTCGTCCCACTTCATACCACGCAGCCTTTTGATCCACCCGAAAGAGTTTCAAGACCATGAATACCAGGAAATTTGCCCGAAAAAATTGAACCACTACTACGGCCGGCAACCGGGTTTGGCTGAACCGCTTCGCCAAACGACTTAAAACACCGGCGCAAGAGAGCCATTATGTTAAAAAATTTATTCGATATCCCATCCACCTTCGAGTCTGACGATTACAGATGCAAACGCAGCCTCAATATTTTGCTGGTCTCCTTCACCGGGCTGGCCCTGTTGGTCGTGATTTTGGTCTTCACTCTCAGAGTTTTCCACAGTGTTCCGGTCGAGATGACCACCCAGCCATTGGCGATCGCCGCCGTCATGATTGCGCTTAATGGCGCCCTGCTGGCTGCCAACCGCTGGTTAAAGACGCCGGGTTGGCTCAATGCGGCAATCTTTGTTACTTGCCTGACCGTTGCCATTTTCCTGGCAGACAAACCGGATGAACTCTCCAACGGCACCAGCCTGGTTGCCTGGGTTGTGCCCATCATGGTTGGCGTGGTGCTCCTGCGTCCGGTTTTCGTATTTTTGATTACAAGCGTCATCTCTGTCTTCATCCTGATCTTTTCGTCCCAGGCCAACGGCGTTCCCAATTATTACGCCGTTATCACGTTGTTCGCGATTGCCCTGCTCTGCTGGCTGGCGATGAGCATTGCCAACCAGGCCATCCGCGACGCCCGCCGCCAGACCGCAAACATCGAAGCCATCCTGAACGGCATCACCGACGGCGTGCTCGTGCTCGACCGGGACGGCGGCTTTATCTCCGCCAACCGCGCGCTGCTCAAAATGATCCCCGAAGACAAACTCAGGGAAATGAACTCCAAACCGCTCGAGGAAACCATCCAATGGAAACGCACCGTCTTCTCGGTCACAGCCTCGGCCATTCCCGGCGTGGGCAGTGTGGTCATCTTCCGCGACGAGACCCGCCGCCACGAAACCGAACGCGCCAAAGACGCTCTGCTGGCCACCGCCTCGCACGAACTGCGCACACCCCTGGGGGCCGTGATGAACTACCTTGAGCTGCTGATGATGTTGAACGAAATGGGCCAGGTCAACACCGCCAAGTTCCAGGAACACCTGACGCGCGCCCTCGAAAACTGTAAGCGTTTGTTGAACCTGATCAACGATATCCTCGACCAGGCCCAATTCCAGGCCGGGGTGCTGGAACTCAAACAGCAAATCTTCAATTTGCCGGCCCTGCTCGAAAAAAGCCGTCAGCCCCTGGATGCGCTGCTTAAAGAGAAGGGCCTGTCTTATGAGTTAAACATTTTCCCGGGCGTCCCCGCAGAAATCAGCAGCGACCCCGATCGGATGCAGCAGATGCTCTGGAACCTGATCAGCAATGCCGTTAAGTTTACCAATCAAGGCGGCATTACGGTAAACGTTTCCCTGCTCCGCACAGACACCCTGTGCATCGAAGTGATCGACACCGGTCCCGGCATTCCCGATGAGCAGTTGCCCGATATCTTCGAACCCTTCCGGCGCGGCAGCAACTACGCCCAGCGCGAACACCAGGGCGCCGGGCTGGGACTGTCCATCGCCAGGGAAATTGTTGCCCGCATGGGCGGCGAGATTTCCGTCTCTTCGGCGCTCGGCGTCGGTTCCACTTTCATCGTATTTTTGCCGCTGATGCAGGCGCAGCCCCAAAGCGAGTAAACCTTTCAGCGCGCCGATAGCCTCAGACAATTAAAGTTTTTTCCCGCTGACGCCCGCCCATTGTGGCGGGTTGTCCTTTAAATGGCGCAAGCCTCACAGAATCCAATAAATCCTTAAATTCTACCGGCACATCCTGTATAATGCCCTGTGCAATGAGCGGCAAGCCCTCCACCGCCGGCGCGTTTTCCAATGAAGGTGTCCCATGATCGAAATGCAAAAAGTTTACGAATTGTCTGAGCGCATCGTCCAGCATTTTCACCCCCAAAAGGTGATCCTGTTCGGCTCGTACGCTTACGGCGCGCCAACCGAAGATTCGGATGTGGATATGCTGGTGATTATGCCCTTTGAAGGCAGGGCGGCGCAGAAAGCGGTTGAGATTTTGATTGCCACTGACCCGCGTTTTCCAATTGATTTACTTGTCCGTACCCCTGAACAAATTAAGACACGCATTGAAATGGGAGATTTTTTTCTGCGTGAGATTACAAAAAAAGGCAGGGTTCTTTATGACTCTGTGCGCTATAACAGCCGGCGCGTTTCCCAATGAAGGTGTCCCATGATTGAAATGCAAAAAGTCTACGAACTGTCTGATCGTATCGTCCAGCATTTTCATCCCCGAAAGGTGATCTTGTTTGGCTCGTACGCTTACGGCGCGCCAACCGAAGATTCGGATGTGGATATATTGGTTATCATGCCTTTTGAAGGCAAAGGCGCATATCAATCTGCCGAAATTGCGACGACAACACACCCTCGCTTTCCGGTGGATTTTTTGGCGCGTACCCCTGAACAAATTAAAAAGCGGCTGGAACTCGGCGATTTTTTTATTAAAGAGATCATCGAAAAAGGTAAAGTTCTTTATGAAGCCTGAAGTTCCCGAATGGATTGACAAAGCGGAAGGCGATTTTTTGACCGCGCAGCGCGAGTATCGGGTGCGGCGATTGCCAAACTACGATTCAGTTTGTTTTCATGTAGAGCAATGTGTTGAAAAATATATGAAGGCGCGTTTGGTTGAAGCCGGTATCCATTTTCCAAAAACGCATGACCTGGGTCATCTGCTTGATTTGCTCAATCCGGTCGAACCCTTTTGGGAGCCTTTTCGCCCGAATTTAAACAAGGTGACTTACTACGCGGTAGAATTCCGCTATCCCGGCGAAAAAGCCGATAAAGAGGAAGCCAGGGATGCCCTGAAAATCTGCCGTGAATTTCGCCGCCTCGCCCGCCAAAGCCTGGGGTTGCCCGAATGACAAAAATCATCGCCCTCGTCCCCATGCGCCACAACAGCCAGCGCGTCCCCGGCAAAAACTACCGCCCGCTGGCCGGAAAACCGCTCTACCGGCACATCGTCGAGACTCTGCTGAGTGTGCCGGAGATCGACTCCATCGTCGTCGATACCGATTCCGCGCCCGTTATGGACGGCTTGCGCCGCGACTTTCCGCAAGTGTGCGTCCTCGAGCGCCCCGAACACCTGTGCGCCGACGAAGTCCCCATGAACGAAATCCTGAGCTACGATACGGCCCAGGTCGAAGCCGATTTCTACCTGCAAACCCACAGCACCAACCCGCTGCTCAAGGCCGCCACGCTCTCACGCGCCATCCAGACCTTTCTCAAGGGATATCCCGGCTGCGACTCGATGTTCTCTGTGACGCGCCTGCAAACGCGCCTGTGGGATGGACTGACCCGCCCCATCAACCACAACCCGGCGATCTTGCTCCAGACCCAGGACCTGCCTCCCGTTTACGAAGAGAATTCCTGCCTGTATCTTTTTACCCGTCCAAACCTGCTGGCGCGCCGCAACCGCATCGGCGAGCGCCCGCTGATGTTTGAGATCGACGCCGCCGAAGCCTGGGACATCGACGAAGAACTGGATTTTGCCGTCACCGATTTCCTGATGCAGCAGCAAAAAGACCATTAAACAGAAAATGAGCCATTGTGTCTTTTCAAAGTAAATTCACTCATTCCCGGTTCGTCGAAGTCCTGTTCCTTTTTATTGCTTCGGCTTTGACCTATCTCCCCAACCTGCTAAAAGCCACCATCTACCGCGACGATTGGTATTACGCCATGGATCGCCTGATCGGCGGGGCCGGGGTGTTCCCCGAAATGTTCAGCATCGACCGACCGGCGCGCGGGCCTCTTTTTGAGCTTTACTATCAATGGTTCGGGGTCCAGCCCCTGCCTTATCACCTGAGTTCTTTCCTCTGGCGCTTCCTGGGGGGGCTGGCGGCATTATGGTTATTCAGCCTTTTGTGGCCCAAACAGCGCCGCGCTGTCTTCTTCATGGCGCTTTTGTTCATCCTTTTCCCCGGCTACACCCGTTGGATGGAGGGATTTGAAGACCTGCCGAGGATGCTGAGTTCCTTCCTGCAAGTATTATCGATCGCCCTGACGTTGCAGGCCATCAAAACGACTTCAACTGTCCCCAAAATCGCCGCCTGGGTTGGGTCAATCCTCACCGGTTGGGCGTATATTGCGCTGCTTGATTTCGCCATTGGCATGGAAGTTTTCAGGCTGCTGTGTGTGTTTGTGTCCATCAGCCAGGACCGGCAGAGCCTGGCTTTCATCCAAAAAGGTATTTTGGCTGTCCGCGCCTGGGCGATTGCCGTGTTGATTCCGGGCTGTTTTCTTGTTTGGAGACTATTCATCTTTCACGGCTCGCGCAAACAGACGGATGTTGGCCTGCAGCTTGGATATCTGATTGCTTCTCCCCTGTCCACAGGCGCATGGTGGTTGATTCGCCTTTTCCAGAGCGTGGCAAACGTTGCTTTCCTGGCCTGGGGAGCTTCTGTTCAAGCTGTCTTTGTCTTAAGTTTGAGTGAGATTGCGCTGGGCGGCCTGCTCGCGGCGCTTTCAGTTGCCGCCGTAGTATTCGCCAATGCCATTCTAACGAAAGAAAAAAGTGACGACCCGGAAAATAGGCCGAACACATCCATCGGCGACTGGCGGATGGAAGCCATTTGGATTGGGACGTTTGGCGTCATTGCAGGTGTATTGCCCGTCGTCATGGCAAATCGTTATGCTGACTTTGGCGCATATTCGCATTATGCCTTGCCCGCCTCGTTGGCCGGCGCAACGCTGATGGTTGGGTTGGTTTGCTCAATCACTTCTGAGCGCATTCGCTTGGGCGTATTTTCGGCGCTTGTGCTCCTGGCAGTATTAACCCATTATTCAGTCTCCACGCAGGTTATCAATGAAGAAAACAAAATCAGCCAGTTCTGGCAGCAGGTTGCCTGGCGGGCGCCGGGCATAAAAGCGGGGACAACCTTACTGGTGAATTACCCCAATCTCGACTATGGCGAAAACATCGACGCTGTTAATGGGCCGGCCAATTTTATTTATTATCCCGAACCAACCAACCAAATCCCCGTTACCTACAAATTGTATGCCCTCTTGCCAACCACTACATCCGTGAAAGATATTATCGCCGCCCGGAACAGGGTGGACGGCTATCGGACCCATTTTGGCGCGATTAATTTCGATCACCTGCTGGTTATCAGCCAGCCATCTGAATCGGCCTGTGCTCACGTGCTGGACGGGCGCTGGCCGCTCTTTTCCATTGATGATAGCGAGCAAACACTTTTGGTCGGGTCGCGCTCGAAAGCTGAAACCATCCTGACCGACAAAGCATCTCCCAAACTGGCCGAATCCATCTTCGGCCCCGAACCGGCGCATGAATGGTGCTACTATTTCGAAAAAGCGGACCTGGCCCTCCAGGTGGGCGATTGGAAACAAGTGGCAAAACTGGGGGACGATGCGCTCAAATCGGGCTACCATCCGGTCGACCAGGCCGAATGGACGCCTTTCCTGCAAGCCTATGCTTATTTGGGCGATTGGCAGGCCTTCAAGGAAATTGTCCCCAAAATCAAACTGCCCGCATTCGTGAAGTTGCAGGCCTGCGACACCCTGACCAAAATGCAGAAATCCGGTACTTCTTTCGACGAAAAAATACAGGCCCAGATGGACAAACTGTGCGGGCCATCATCCTAAAGCAGCATTCTTGATCGTCAAACGCAAGCCAACTAAACCAACAGGGTAACTACTCACCCTGTCATTGCGAGGAGCCGCTCCCCAGGCGACGAAGCAATCTCGTGTATTCATTCAAACAATTGTTTGGAGGTTAGGCGAGATTGCTTCGGGCTGACGCCCTCGCAATGACAGATTTGCAGATTTGAAGTGGCTGAGTAGTAATCCAACAGGATTCTTATGCCCACCGTTCTACTCTCCGCCCCCTACATGCTCCCGTTTGTGGAGCGCTTTCGCCCCGTGTTCACCCGCTACGGCATCGAACTGATCGTCCCCGAAGTCCACGAGCGCATGGAAGAAGCCGACCTGCTGCCCTACGCCGGTCAGTTCGACGGCGCAATCTGCGGCGACGACCGCTACACCCCGCGCGTGCTCGAAGCCTGCGCCCCGCGCTTGAAAGTCATCTCCAAATGGGGCACGGGCGTCGACTCGATTGACCAGCCCGCCTGCGCCCGCCTGGGCATCCAACTCGGACGCACGCTCAACGCCTTTACCCTGCCCGTTTCCGATTCGGTCATGGGCTACATCCTGGCCTTTGCCCGCCGCCAGCCCTGGATGGACCGTGAGATGAAAGCGGGCCGGTGGGAAAAAATCCCCGGTAGGGCGCTCAACGAATGCGCGCTGGGCATCATCGGCATCGGCAATATTGGCAAAGCTGTGACGCGCCGCGCCAAAGCCTTCGGCATGACTGTTCTTGGAACTGACATTGTCGATATCGACCACGTCTTTATTGCCGAAACCCGCATTGAAATGACTGATCTCCACTCTCTACTCTCTCGCTCTGATTATATTTCCATCAACTGCGACCTGAACCCCACCAGCCGCCACCTGATCAACGCCCAAACGCTGGCGCACGTCAAACCGGCGGCGGTGCTGATCAACAGCGCGCGCGGCCCCATCGTCAAAGAAGCTGACCTGGTTGCCGCGCTCCGGGCCGGCAGCCTCGGCGGCGCGGCCCTGGACGTGTTCGAAGTCGAGCCGCTGCCGCTCGACAGCCCCCTGTTGAAAATGGACAACGTGCTACTTGCGCCGCACAACACCAATTCCAGCCCGGCGGCCTGGGAACGGGTGCATTGGAACACCATCAAAAATCTGCTCGAAGGGCTGGGGATTAGCGAGCAGGGAACTGAAAACTGAACACTGAAAACTGGACACTGATTCATGCCTAAAAACAACCCCAAAACTGTACTCATCACCGGCGCGGCCGGCGGAATTGGCCGCGCCACCGTCAGCCTGTTTGCCGAAAAAGGCTGGCGCGTCATCGGCGTGGACCGCGCTTTGTTCGGCGACGGGTTTCCCGCCAACGGCCATTTTATCCAGGCTGGTGTTGCCGACCCGGAAGTTTTTGAGCAAGGCTTTCAGCAAGTGCTGGCTGTGACGACGACGTTGCACGCGCTGGTCAACAACGCCGCCCAGCAAATCGCCAAGCCGCTGCTGGAGACCACCGTCGAAGAATGGGACATGGTCATGGCCTCCAACCTGCGCTCGGCCTTCCTGGGCGTCAAACTGGCGCACCCGCTGCTGAAAGCCGCGGGCGGCGGGGCGGTGGTCAACGTTTCGTCGGTCCATGCCGTGCAGACCTCGGCCAATATCGCGGCCTATGCCGCCAGCAAGGGCGGCTTGTTGGCCCTCACCAGGGCCATGGCCATCGAATTTGCCTCGGACAACATCCGGGTCAACGCCATCCTGCCCGGCGCGGTGGATACGCCCATGCTGCGCGCCGGTCTGGGACGCGGTCACGTCTCCGGCGGCGACATCCACGCCCGGCTCGATAACCTGGCGCGTAAAACCGTCAACGGGCGCGTGGGCAAGCCCGAAGAGATTGCCCACGCCATCTACTTCCTGGCCGACGACGAACAGTCCTCCTTTATGACCGGGCAGGCCATGATCGTTGACGGCGGGGCGACGGCGCGCCTGAGCACCGAGTAGGCATGAATTCGACCCTGCTGGTTTTCTTGTTGGTTGTTTTGCTGCTGGCGGCGGGCGTTGTCATTTTGGTGTTGGCCTACCTTTTTTTGCAGGCCAGGAGCAGCGCCGAAAACAAGCTGCTGGTCTGGCAGCAGACCCGCCTGGAGATGATCCGCAAAGAAATCAGCGAGTCGGCCCAACAGCAGGCCATGAAACAATTGGAAAGCTGGCGCAAGGCCGAAATCGACAACGTGCGCCTGGCGATGCGCGAAAGCGTCCGCAACGAGATGACCGTCGATTTCGAGCAATGGAAGGTGGACTATGAGAAGAGCATCCGCAAGGACGCCGCGTCCAAGAGCCAATCGACCCTGGTAGGCAAGATCACCGAGCATTTCATCCCCTACCTGCCCGAATTTTCATTCAACCCGCAAGACGCCCGTTTTTTGGGCAGCCCCGTTGACTTTATCGTCTTCGACGGCCTGAGCGAAGGCGCGCTGCGACGGATCGTCTTCATCGAAGTCAAGACCAACGCTGGCAGTTTGACGGCGCGCGAACGTCAGATCCGCGATGTGATTAACGATGAAAAAAAGGTCGAGTGGCTTCCGATCAAACGCAAGATGGAGATTTCCCCTGAAATGGAGAGTGAACCATGACGATGGAAACAATCGAGCATAACGTTCAGCAACCGGCAGTTCGCGCGCATCAAACACCCATCCTGTTCCAGCACGGCGCGTGGCACGGAGCCTGGTGCTGGCAACTGTGGATGGATTATTTTGCCTCGCTGGGCTACGAAGTCCATTCTTTTAGCCTGCCGGCGCACGGGAAAAGCCCCTGTAACAAGGGGCATATCAACTCTTACACGTTTGCCGATTATGTCGAGACGCTGGCGAGTCAGATCGAAGCGATTTCCCCGAAGCCGGTTGTCATCGGTCACAGCATGGGCGGCGCAATTCTGCAAAAGTATCTTGAAAATCACCAACTGCCAGGGGCAGTTTTGCTAGCGACTCTTCCTGCGGCAGGCATGTTTGCAATGGGCCAGCGCTCATCCTGGGTTCGTCCCGGTTCCTTCTTTGGTGGAATGTTGAAATTTAATATGTATGAGTGGGTACGCACACCCAAATTGGCGCAGGATTTGTTTCTTGATCCAAAGACAGAAATTGACACAGTAGCCTTTCAAAAACAATTAGTCAGTGAGACCACTGAGGTGATGCGCTCTCTCGTGTTTCCTTTTGCCAAGGTCAACTCGCGCAAATCACCAATTTTTGTAATCGCCGGTGAAAAGGATGCCATCTTTACGGTGGATGAAGAACGAAAAACAGCCGCAAAATACGGCGCAAAAATCGTTGTCATCGATGGGCAAGCGCACAACTTGATGATGGAATCGGCCTGGAAGCAGGTTGCGGATATCATTGATAACTGGATAACGCATGAGTTGGCGCTGCCGTAGAAAAGGAATTCGGCTCTTTCGGAATCGGCGTAGTGGCTCCCCCAGATTTGACGGCCAGCCCGTAAGTCGGAATTTTTTATAGAAGATGTCCAGAGAAATTCTTTCCAAGCGTTATCCACAGATGACGCAGATGACGCAGATAGAAACGGCAAAAGATTTAAAAAATCTGCGGAAATCTGCGTAATCTGTGGATGAGTTCTTTGTTCACGTGGAAAAAATTTTTCTGGAGAACTATATTCCGACTTACGGGCCGGGGTCAATCACCGAGATTCTCAAAACCCCAGAAAGTATCGAAATGAAAGCAACCATCAAAAACAACATCCCCGCCCCCGCCTGGAACGTCATCCGTCGCGCCTACAGCAACCTGATGCACCTGCCCGACCTGCCCGGCGCGTACCTGCATCCCTGGCGGCGCGCAAGCATCCGGCGGCTGGCCGCGCTCAAAGACACCCACACAGGCCAGCGCGCCTTCATCATCGGCAACGGCCCCAGCCTGAAACAAACCGACCTGGGCAAGCTCAAAGGCGAATTCACCTTTGGCCTCAACCGCATCTACCTGATGTTCCCCGAGCTGGGCTTCACCACCACCTGCCTGGTCTCGATCAACGACCTGGTGATCGAGCAGTGCGCCGCCGAAATTGCCGCGCTGCCCATGCCAAAATTCCTGTCCTGGCGCTCACACCGCGTTTTTGAAACCTGCCCACCTGCCGCCCGCCCAACTTTTTTGTATACCACCTACGACAACCCCGGTTTCGCCCGTGACGCCCGTTTCCGTGTCTGGGAAGGCGCCACCGTCACCAACGTGGCGCTACAACTGGCTTTCCATATGGGCTTCGCGCAGGTCATCCTGATCGGCGTCGATCACAATTTCATGGCCACCGGCGGCAAGCCAAATACCACCGTCACATCCGACGGCAACGACCCCAACCATTTTTCGGGCCAATACTTTGGCAAGGGCTTCCGCTGGCAGCTTCCCGACCTCGAAACATCCGAAATCGGCTATCGTCTGGCGCGCCAAGCCTATGAACAGGCAGGTCGTCAGGTGCTGGATGCGACGGTGGGCGGCAAGCTGACGATTTTCCCCAAAGCCGACTACAATTCACTCTTCTGATATGACCTTTTCTCCCCGTAACCTGTTTTCCGTTAAATATCTTTTCGCGCTGGCTCTGGCCTTGATCTTTGGCCTGGGGATGGGCGTGCGATTCTTCGACCTTTCTGCCCCGCTGCTGGATTTCCACCCCACCCGGCAGTTGTTCGACGCCATCCGGGCGCGCGGCCTGTACTACGAGACGCTCCCCAACGCCCCGGCCTGGCAAAAAGACCTTGCAATTCGTCAGCTCGACAACACCGCCACCATCGAGCCGCCCATCATGGAGCACATCGCCGTCTTTTTCTACGGTTATTTCGGCGAGCAGACCGCCATCCCGCGCTTTTTTTCGGTGGTCTTCTGGTCGTTGGGCGGCATCTTCCTTTTCCTGCTGGCCTGCAACCTGACGGGTTCCTACCCTACGGGCACGACGTCGCCCGGCGCGGCGGCGGCGCTGGCCTTTTACATGTTCATCCCCTACGCTCTGCGCGCCAGCCGCGCCTTCCAGCCCGACCCGCTGATGGTCATGCTGATTATCGCCTTTTGGTGGGCCGTTGAAAACTGGGGGCGCAAACCGACCTCCTGGAAGTGGGCCTTGCTGGCAAGTTTGAGCGGCGGGCTGGCGATCTTCGTCAAGTTCCCGGCGGCGTTTTTTATCATCGGCGGGGCGCTGGGCGCAATTTTCGCCCACACGGACTTCCGCAAAGCGCTCAAGCTGCCCCAGACCTGGGTGATGGCGGTTTTGGGAGTTGTTCCGGCGGGCTTGTACCTGTATTACGGGTTGTATGTGGCCCATTTCCTCGGCCAGCAGTTCGAAGACCGTTTTTACCCCGAAATGCTGGTCGACCCCAATTTTTACCTGCGCTGGTTCCTGAAAGTGGATTTTGTCATCGGCGTGTTATGGCTGGCGCTTGCCCTTTTGGGGTGGCTGTTTTTCGCCAACCGGCCGCTGCGCGTCTTCCTGCTTTCGTTGTTCAGCGCTTATTTTGTTTTTGGATTGGTCTTCGATTACCATATCTCCAGCCACGATTATTACAGCCTGCCGCTGATCCCCATCGCGGCGCTGGGCTTTGCTCCCCTGGCTGCCGACCTGCTGGCCCGCTTGGGCGAAAAACTGCAAACTTCACGCTTCCTGCTGGCCTGCGCCGTGATCGTTTTTACGCTCACTTTTGGCGGGCTGACGGTCAAACAGTACCTGGATTTGCGCACCGATGATTACCGCCCGCAGGCGGCTTTTTGGGCTGAAGTGGGGAATGCCATTGGTCACCAGCCTGGCGTGGTTGCGATCACAGGCGATTACGGTGATCCCTTGAAATACTACGGCTGGCAGAACAGCGACCCCTGGCTGCCGGTGTCAGACATGAAAAAGTTCCAGGGAGCTTTTATCTTCCAGACAGGCCATAAATCGTACTTCCTGATCACCGATTTCGACGCGTTTGACCTGCAACTTGCCTTGCAAAAGCGTTTACGGGCTTGTTATCCCGTGTTGGCGCAGGGCAAAGGCTATCTGGTTTATGATTTGCGCGCCCCATGCAAACTCGCCAAGCGGTCCACTCCTGCCGGGAAGTGAACGCATTCTTTAGCGGCGCAGCAGCCCCACAGCCATCAGGATAATCACGGGCAGGAATATCATTCCCAATATCCAGACCCCGCTCAGGCTGAAAACCAGGCTGCCCAGCGTGGTGATTGCCAGCGCTTTGATGATGCCCGGCATTTTGCCGGGTTGGTCGAGGCTTGAGCGCCACAGCCACAGCCCAAGCGGAGTACACACCACGCACAGCGCCAGCCAGATCAACAGGATTTGCATCCCAGTTAGGAACGGCGCATCCAGCACCAGTGTGCCGCAGATCGCCTCGGCTTCCGGCGTGGGATAAGACGCGGAGCGGTTGGCTTTGACGAAAATGAAATAACGGCGGTCGATGTTGTCGGACGAAAGGCGCCAAGCCAACTGCCGGCTCTGGCCCGCCGGGACCGTGACCTGCACTTCTTCGGTATCGGGCAGGCCGGGCGCGCTGATGTCAACCGTGACGAACGGGGTAATGACCCGGTCAGACGGGTTGTTGACCGTCACGCGCACCAAGGCCGTTTCGGAGCGCGTCATCAGCAACGGGCAGGACAGACCGTCGAAACGCTCGTCGGTATAACGGGGAAAGCCATACAAAGTAGCTTCCACCCCGGCCCAGGTCAGCCCGCCGGTCAGCAGCGTGCTTGAAAGCGCGCCAATCGCAAATAACAGAATGCCGAAAATACGGCGGATGAGAAGGGGCATGGTCGTCATAAACAGGATTCTACTCCTTTCTTTGTCCTGCAAGAATACCGGCCAAACAGACGACGAGCAGCATGAATTTGGGGAAATGTCCAATTTGATGGGTTGAAAATATTCAAAAGTGCTTATAATTAACTGTGATGTAGTTGCAATCCGGTCTTTTGCTTGAATGGGAGAGTATGCCATGGAAACTGCTATTAAAATGGGTGTTTTGGTGATTGTCTCCATGTTGCGCCTGTGGGTGGCCGCCCCGCTTTTTAACACTGCGCGTCGTAACCACCTGAATAACTTGTATTGGTTAAGCGCCCAGTTCCTGTGCCTGGTGATTGCCCTGCCCTTTGCCGCTGCGGGGACGTTCAACTTCCCGTGGATTTTCTGGACGTTTCTCTCCCTGTCCGAAATCGCCCTGATCATGTTCGTGCATACCACCTTTTATCATGGCCGCAAGAGTCGTATGCCGGTCTTTATGACCCTGGCGGTGCTAGGCTTGGTGGGCGGGCTTTATGGAAACGCGATCAATAATTTTCAACTCTCGGCGTGGTTTGTCTATCCCAATGCGGTCCTGATCTGGGGCTGGAACTTCGTGGAAGCCTACCGCGCTTATGGCGGCATCGCGCAGGACGCATCTACAGAACGCTGGGTTAAATCCCGTTACCTGCTGATGATGACTTACTCGCTGGTGGATTGCGGGGGCGCGGTATTGGGAACCCTGCTGACAACCGGCGTTTGGGTCAGCAATTTTGGTTCAATAATTGTTGTATTAATCAATTTCACAAGCGTTACCCTGCAAATTCTGACCTGGGTCATGCCGGAATCGTTCCGGCTCTGGTTGAACCGCGAGCAGCAGGCGCGTCCCGCCCAGGAGGAGCAGCGGCCCCTTTCCGTGTTGGACGTTTTTGGCGCAGCCATGACCGATGGCACCGGGCTGAAAAGCATAGCATGCCTTTACGCCATCCGTACCACCGCGTCGAAAAGAATTGGTTCTGAAAACTCGGCCGTTATTCAAAAGTATCTAAATGAGATGACATACGCTGAGTGGGATGCCATCTTGCAACATTCGGAACTGCGCCGCATTTTGATCAACAGCGGCGCGGATGAGGCTACCGCCGCCAAAGCCATCGAAAACGCCCGGCAGGCGCTGGTGGAGAAACAATCCTTGCTCACGCTGGGCGCGCGGTAAAGAGCGGTTATTTCAATCCCAAGACCTCCGAGTTCTTTAAGAACTCGGAGGTCTTGGATAACAGGCGTATAATGTACTTGTATTTGGCGTTATTCGGGTTGATACTCAATCGTACAGGAAAATGGTTGCCATGAATACTACGCTCATTTTGCTGATAATTTTAACTATTGTCCGGCTTTGGATTGCCTTGCAGTTGTTTTTGACTGCGCGGAAGTCCAAGTTGGATAACCTGTACTGGTTGACCGGTCTGTTTGCCCTGGCGGTCTACAGCCTTTTTACGCCAATATCAGGTTCTCCACTGGGAAGCTACTGGGTTTTTCACCTGGGCTTTATGGCCGGGCATCTATGTTTGGCGATGTTTATCCACACCACCTTCTACCGCGGCCGCAAGAGTCCGGTGGGCATCGTTCTTGGCCTGATCGCGCTGGCATTTTTCGTGGATATTTACGCGCTCTCCGTCAATGATCTCAATCTGGCCGGTATTATTTCAACGGTCGGCCTGGTCAACTGGATGTGGCACCTGGTTGTGACGCGTTCAGCGTACACAACCATTGCCGCAGAGTCGACTGTAGAGAATTGGGTCAAGGCGCGCTACCGGCTGATGATCGTTTACATCGTCATGATTATCTTCAGCAGCATTCAGGTCGTGCTTTCCAGCACCAACCTGTCGTCATCCATCCCGTCATTTTTCTTGCCGATCAGTATCCTTCTGATTATTGGAAGCATCATCCTGCAGTACCTGGTCTGGGTCATGCCGGAAGCGTTCCGGCTTTGGCTGAACCGTGAGCAGCAGGCGCGTCCCGCCCAGGAGGAGCAGCGGCCCCTCTCTGTGCTGGACGTTTTTGGCGCAGCCATGACCGCCGGCACCGGCCTGAAAAGCATGGCCTGTCTCTATGCCATCCGCAGCACCGCGTCGAAAAGAATTGGCTCTGAAAACTCGGCCGTCATTCAAAAATACCTAAACGAGATGACATACGCTGAGTGGGAGGCCATCTTGCAACACTCGGAACTGCGCCGCATTTTGATCAACAGCGGCGCGGACGAGGCCTCTGCCACCAAAGCCATCGAAAACGCCCGGCAGGCGTTGGTGGAGAAGCAATCCCTGCTCACGCTGGGCGCGCGGTAAAGAGCGGGTATCTTAATTAGCAACGACCTCCGGGTTCTCAAAGAACCCGGAGGTCGTTTTTGTCTTCAGTGATATTTAACGGAAAAGCGGACGCGCGCCCGACAGGGTATTTAAGCAGATGCCGGCCATCTGCTAAATCCGCTTACCCGATTTAGAATCCGTTGTTAAAATCACGGCGAGCCATCCTACTGGGATGCTGCGTTACGGGCGCAACGAAAGCCGTAGTACTCGCTCTTGGTGTCGGGATGGCCCCAGTTGCGAAACGAGGCCTGCATGTAGCCCGTATCGTAGTACCAGGAGCCGCCCCGTAGAACCCGATACTTTGTCCCATAATCCGGATTCCCGTTGGCGCTTGCGCCAGGGTAAAGATCATACCAACCATTCACCCATTCCCAAACATTCCCGGCCATGTCGTAAACGCCAAAAGGACTTCTGCCCTTTTCGTAGCTGCCGACGGCGGCTGTGCCGCCAACATTTTGACCGTAATTTGCCAAATCTTTGTTCGGGTCGTCATTACCCCAGGGGTAAATATCCCCATTCGAACCGCGCGCAGCTTTTTCCCACTCGGCTTCGCTGGGTAAGCGCACACCACGCCAGGCACAGTAAGCGGTGGCTTGATCCCAATCCACAAAAGTAACCGGGTGGTTGGCATATTGGGAATTGTTGTATTTCGAAACATCTCCCGGCAAAGTGCAGCCGCCCGCATTCACGCAGTTTTTATACAGCGCGTTGGTCACTTCGTATTTGTCGATGTAAAAAGCATCCAGGGAAACAACATGTGCTGGATATGATCCAGCCAGGAAGCTATCGATAATTTTTCCTTCGTTGCTGCCCATTGTAAATGAGCCTGCCGGCACAAGGCACATGGATACACCTTTGGTATCCTTAATTTCGGAGCAAATTGGCGTCGGACGCGGTTTTGACGTTGGTTTTGGCGTTGGTGTGGACATTGGTATCGGCGTTGGTTCTGGCGTCAAGGCTGGCTGGCAGGCACCAATGAAAAGAGCAAATACGACCAGTATTACCAGTTTCTTTTTCATAGCAGTGGGTTAACTCCTCAAAAAATGGATTTTGTTATTTTCATACGTTCGTTCCATGGATGGGGCGGGTCTCCGGGCTTGTTATCTTAACAACTTTTCGAATTCTTTTCAGGCATGGCGCACGCTCCCGCTTAAATTATACACCGCAAGTATCGGCAGCGGATATTTAACGGAAAAGCGGACGCGAGCGGATGCAGGCCATCCGTTAAATACCCTGGCGGGCACAAGTCCACTTTCCTGATTTGGAATCCGTTGCCAACAATGATAAAATAAAAAGCATGGCCCAGGCAACCGATCTTAACGAATTGACCAAAATCATCGAAGCGCTGGTTCGCAAAGTGGTGCGCGAAGAACTGGCGAATTTTGCGCGCGAGAATGGTATGATTTATCTCTCTCCCGATTCGCCGCTTTACGAGGACATGGAAAAAATCCTGCAACGAAGATTAAACGAAGAACCGAAACTGTACGATCATGCCGAGGTTTGGGGCTGATGTAGGATGAATGAGCAAAGACCTCCGAGTTCTGTAAAGAACTCGGAGGTCTTTTATATGATCTTCTTACCGTTGGCCCGCATGACCGAGCTTATGCGATGAAGTGATCAGAATTAGTATGATCCCTTGTGCGGTTTACCCGCCAGATGGGACAGCTGACACGGAAATCCCCAGAGTGCCATTATATGATTTCCAAATGCCATTGTGCGGTTTCCGCATGCCGTTCTATGATTTTCGGGTGCCATTATACAGTTTTCGAGTGCCATTATGCGGTTTTCGAGTGCCATTATGCGGTTCCCGAATGCCGCTATACGATTTTCGAGTGTCATTCTATGGTTTCCGAATGCCATTATACAATTTCTGAGTGGTCTTATATGATTTCAGAAGACCTCCGAGTTCTTACCCCGCCCTGGCAGTTTGTTTTACGGACAAATCCGGCAAATCCCTGTAAGGATTTGCCGGATTTGTCTAAGGAATTTCCGAATTTGTCTAAGACATTTCGAAATTTGGTAGTGGTTAAATCGAAAGTGATAATTTGAGATTATATGCCGCTAAATTCAGCATATCACTTTGGTTTTTACCACTACCCGAAATTTGTCTAAGGAATTTCCGAATTTGTCTAACATATTTCCGAATTTGTCTAAGGAATTTCACGGGTTTCATGTTTGATGCGGGTTTACAACGGGCGCACCCACACCCAACGGACATGGAACATTACCGCATCACCGCAGACATTTGTTATTTTCAGCGGATATTTAACGGAAAAGCGGATTGGAACGGATGCAGGCCATCCGTCAAATCCGCTTATCCGATTTAGAATCCGTTGTTAAAAAGCAGACCAGACCTCCGAGTTCTTTAAGAACTCGGAGGTCTTTTATTCGAAGCCAGTGGCAATTTTCGCGAGTCCGACTTTATTTGTCTTGATTTACTTGTAAGTGTGCGGCATATGTCTCAGTGATAAATTTTATCAAACACTCAAGTTGTTCGCCTGCCGAAAGAGAGAAGAAATGTTTATCTGGCAAAGATAGCTCGTTGTGAAAGGATGGCTTATTTCCATTTTGATTTTCGAAGACGATCTTGAGTGCTTCCCGATAGCGAAAACCAACCCATATATCCGTCCCTTCCCCGATGTAATATCCGATCCAGTTCCAGCCAGCAGTCTTTCTGCTTTTCTCTTCTGGAAGAGCCTCTGCAAGAGCAGTTCCCAGCATACTTGCCAGATTGACCATGGCTGGTACGCCTTCCATGTATTCCCAGGTGATCTTTTCCATGCACATTTCCTTTTCACGTAGAAAATCCAGAAATTGATAGACGTGGTAATCAACAACAAGGTTATCGCTTTTGGCCTCGGACAACCAACCTGAGATTTCATACCAACATACATGATGGAATTGTTCGCGTGGCAAGCTGGTTTCTTGTATCGAATGACGCGAGCGGGTTAAGAGTATAAGTTGTTTCTCTTTATACTGGTTTTTCTCCAAATGCGCATGGTATCTCTCAAGTTGTTGATGTCCCAAACTTGCATCATGTTTGACTTCTACAATAGCAACTCTGTCTTTCCCAACCCGAATGACAATATCGGGTCTGCCTTCCTCGATGGTCATTTGGGTTGTAATCGTGATGGCTTCGCTCATTGCGAACCAGGGTGTGCATACCTCGCCACACAACTTTTCCAGAATCGCCGTCCCGAGGGGCATGTCTTTTTCCAAAAGTAGGTTTAGCAGATAGACAAATGCCTCAGTGAGAAAATTTTCTCCCCGTGGGGAAGCATATCTGGATAAAGAAGAGAAAATGTTATTTATTCTAAATCTCCGACTATTTTTCTTATGTTCGGGACGGGCCAGAAACCCGTCCCCCAACCCTCTCTCATTTCCTCGGCCCCATCGTAAACACCTCATCCGTGGCAAACAACTTCTCCAGCTTTTGCGCCTCGAGCGCCATCACTTTGCTGTTGACAAAATAATCGAAATTGAAATTTGTATCGTCGCCGGCCTTTTTGCCGGGGATCGGCATCAGGCGCGCCGTCAGCGGCTTGTGCAGCCGCAGCGCCAGCACCGAAATATCCAACAGCAGCGCCGAAAGCTGATCGACAGTTACATCGCCTGGCAACGGGATCGTATCCAGCCCGGCGCCGCACACCGCAGCGTACATCAAAATATCTTTAACGGTCAGCACGCCCTCGGCGGCGCGTTTGGCGAGGATCGCATCTTCGAGCACCGGCCCCATGAAACCGCAGAACCCCACGCGCGGGAAATCCGCCCGGTCAATCGACTCGGTCAAAATGGCCGCTGCTGCCAGCGAACCGTGCATCCCGGCCTTCGGCGCGCCGATGCGCTCCATGGCCGCCCCCAGCGAACGCGCTTCCTGCGGGAAGGGCGCCAGCGAAAAGTCGATGCCGCCGAAACGGATGCTGAACTGGTACTTGAGCGGCTCGGCGGCCAGGGTCAGCTTGCGCCCGTGGTTTTCGAGCGCCGCCGTCAACGCCTTGCGGCCCTCGTCAATCGTCGCCGCGTTCTCGAAGGCCTCCACCGCCAGGTCCGCGCACTCGATGGCCAGCGCAAAGGTCGGCGTATCCGAATCGTGGTAGGACGAAGGGAAGAACGGCCCGCCCGGCAGCACGTTGGCAATCGCCGCAAAGCGCAGGTTGGCAAACCCATCGGGCGCCACAGTTGCGTTGCGCACCATCACCTCGGCGCACGAGCGGATGGCGGGCAGCGAAATGCCCTTCTCAACCGAGGCCATTTCGCCGCAGAAGAAAATATTCTTCGACGCGCTCAGCGCATCGGGGATCATCTCGTAACTTTCGGGGATTTCGCGCAGCGCCGGGCCGAGCGCGGCGTAATCGATGCCCTGGGCCAGGATGGCGGCGCTCAACTTGTTGGACATGCGCGGGATCAGGCTGATCGCATCCGGGCCGAGCGTGCTGGCAAACGAAGTGGACGCCAGCCGCGTGCTCTGCACTTCGTACCCGGCCTCTTCAAAGATGGCGCGCGCCGCCTTCAGGAAAGCCCCCGCCTTCTGGATTTTGGCATCGCTCAACGGCCAGCCAACGTTTGTAAAGTAAGTGATCGAACGAATTTTCATACATGCCTCTGCCTGACGATTTTTTAACCACGAAGACGCGAAGACACAAAGTTTTTTGGTTTTTCGTTGAAATTCTTGGTGACTTTGCGTCTGGGTGGTTAATTTACGAAATCAACTGCGCCGTGAGTGGCGCATTGGGAAAGTCTTGCTGTAGAGCCTTTGCCGCACGACTTCGAACATCAGGATCGCGCCTGCGGCGGCGGCGTTTAATGATTCTATTTTACCCGGCATTGGGATATTCACCAGCCTGTCGGCCAGTTTGCGCGCAGATTGGCTGGCGCCCTCGGCCTCGCCGCCCACGATCAAAGCCAGCGGTTGGCGAAAATCTGCGCCCCAACAGGACGTCTGACCCCCGGCGTCTGCCAGGAAAACGGCGCATCCCGTTATAAGGGAGCGAATTTCATCCCACCCCAGGCTGTATACCGCTAAACGGAAGTGCGCCCCCATCCCGGCCCGCACCACCTTCGGGCTGAAAGCGTCCGCCGTTTCGGGGGGGATCAGCACCGCATCGACTCCCGCCGCTGCCGCGCTGCGGATCAGCGTCCCCAAATTGCCCGGGTCGCGGATTTGGTCGGGGATGAGCACAAAGGTCGGAGATTTGAGATTAGATAATTCGAGATTAGTCAGTTCAAGGACGGCAATGATGCCCTGCGAGGTTTCGGTATCGCTGATAGATTCCAACAGCGCGTCATCCGCCTGCTCCACATCCACCTTCCCCGCTAATTTTTCGACCAATGCCCTGCCGCGCTCCGAAAGCTGCGAGCCATACAACACGAAGCGAAAAGGCCAGCCCGCCGCCAGCGCTTCCTCAACGAGGCGCACGCCCTCGGCCAGGAACGCTCCCGCCTCGCGGCGATCTTTGGCGCGCCCCTGCAAAGCGCGGACGAGTTTGAGCTTGGGGTTCTGCGGAGAAGTAATCATACAGAATTGGGCAAATGTGCCACGCACCTGTCAGTGCGTGGCACATTATTTCCATTCGCCAAGAAAAGCATTAATCGTGGGCTGATCGTACAGCGTCACGCGGACGAGTTGGACGATGGAGTTGGGGTTTTCTGCGAAATAAGCCTCGATGGCAGCAAAGATGATCCTTGCCGCGCGCTCTTTGGGGAAGCCAAAGATGCCGGTCGAAATGGCGGGCAGGGCAATGGACGCTAACCTGAGCTGGTCGGCGCGCCACAGCGACCCGCGCGCGGCGGCGGTCAGCTTGGCGTCTTCGTCGCCGTCGCCCCACACCGGTCCTACGGCGTGGATCACGTAACGGCAGGGCAGGTTGCCTGCGCCGGTGTAGGCCGGTTCCGCGTGGCTGACCGGGCCGTGTTCGCGCACCCAGGCGTCGCTCTCTGTCTGGATTTGCGGCCCGCCCGCGCGCGAAATGGCCCAGGCCACTCCGCCGCCGTGGTCCAACTGCTCGTTGGCCGCGTTGACAATTGCGTCCACTTTTTCGGTAATGATGTCGCCCTGGATGATCTGGAGCGTTTGCCCGCCGGGCAATGTCTTTTCACGCAAGAGAATGTTCATGTTGTTATTTTACACCGTGAAATAAGAAAATATATCCACAGATTACGCCGATGAGCGCAGATTTTTTGTTACTCAGCCTGTCATTGTTATACTGAGTTGTCCGAGGCGAGTATACTCTCGCGAAAGGACAACCGATTATGGACGAAGAGAATGTAGTTTTCGAGTTTGAAAAATATCTGCAAAGACGATTTCCTGGGCGTCGAAC
>JBARBA010000599.1:0-3517 GCA_049792555.1 Anaerolineales bacterium | reverse complement strand
TCCTTTGGTTTTTACCGCAGCCGACACCCAAACTGTCGCCACGGATTGGTTCGTAAGCGCCTCCGGCCACTTCTGGATGGATATTTACATCGACACGCCCAACCACCAGCAATTTGGGCGGGCAAGCTTTAGCTGTCCGTAGTCATTCATTGCGACGAGGACAACCAGGGCAAAAGTAAAGATTAACGAACAAACCGTCCTGGGCTTCAAAAGCCCAGGACGGTTTGTTTAAACGAGTTGAGTGTCTCTTATTTCGACTCGGCCAGCAAGCGTTTATAGGCCCCCACCCAGGGGCGGCCCAGGCGATGCCCGGCTGGGACCGTCACTTTGCCCAGCTTTTGCGCCGTCTGGGTCATCACCAGCGCTACGGCGGCCCAGTCGTCGGCCAGGACGGCGACGCGCATTTTGGCGGCGTACGCATCGGCCCACAACCACTCCATGCGAAACTTGTCGGCCTTGACCCAGTAGCCGCGTTTCTCCCAGGCGGCCACCGAAACG
This sequence comes from Anaerolineales bacterium, assembly GCA_049792555.1. Lineage (GTDB taxonomy): Bacteria > Chloroflexota > Anaerolineae > Anaerolineales > Villigracilaceae > UBA5195. Next base: position 3,019 of record JBARBA010000599.1, on the reverse strand, counting down.
TCGATGCCCTCGGAGATGATTGCCAGCGCCAGGGCGATGAAGGCCGCCATATCGCGCGATTCAGCCCCCGGGTCGGTTTGTTTGGCCAATTCCCGAATGGACAGGACAATGCCCTTGCTCAGTTGAGTCCGTTCTTTTCCGACGGAGTCCGGATTAATGATTCGTGACATAATGGGTCAGTAGGTGAGTAAATGGCGCGGAGTAAAACCCGGCGATTATACTCCATCCTGAGAGCTTGCAATTTGCCAATTTACCGAATCAACTGCCAATTGACGCCTGTTCCCGCAGGCTGTATAATCCCGTCGCTCCACCCACTTATCCCGGGGACGTGCCGGAATTGGCAGACGGGCTTGACTTAGGATCAAGTGCCGAAAGGCGTGAGGGTTCAAGTCCCTCCGTCCCCACAGTAGGGGCACGGCGGTGATTGAGTGCATTTTACGCCCACCACCCCGCCGCGCCCCTATTGAAAAATATTGCAAGGAAGGATAGTACTTTGAAGATCGATACCACCCCCCGCGAAGACCACCAAGTCACCCTGACCGTTGAGGCCGACCTTGAACAACTCGAAAGCGCCCGCCACCGCGCAGCCCGCAAGATCGCCCAACAAGCCAAAATCCCCGGCTTCCGCCCCGGCAAGGCCCCCTACGACATTGTCCGCCGCCTGTATGGCGAAAAGGCCATTGACGAAGAAGCCGTGGAACTGCTGGTCAACGATATCTACCCGTTAGCCATCAAAGAAGCCAACATCGAGCCTGCCGCCATGGGCCAGCTTGAAAACGTCGAAAGCCTCGACCCGCCCAAGTTCATTTTCACCATTCCGCTTGCTCCCAAGGTGGACCTGGGCGATTACCGCTCGGTGCGCCTGCCCTACGAATGGACGGCCCCCACCGATGAGCAGGCCGAAGAAGCCATTGCCAACCTGCGCCGTATGTACAGCGCCACCGAATCGGTGGAGCGCGCCGTCGCCGATGGCGACTATGCGATGGTGGACGTCAGCGGTGTGAAAGCCAAGCCCAAGGAAGGGGAAGACAATGCTCCGCTGCTGGAGCGCAGCAGCTTTGCCGTGAGAATCCAGACGGACGAAAAGGAAGACGAGTGGCCCTTCCCCGGCTTCGCCGCCAAACTGGTGGGCGTCAAACCCGGAGAAGAGACCTCCTTTACCCATAAGTTTGCCAAAGACCACCCCGACGAAGCGCTCCAGGGCCAAAACGTCAGGTTTACCGCCAAGGTCAAGACCGTGCGCGGCGTCAACCTGCCTGACCTGGACGACACATTCGCCGCGAAAACCGGCCTGGGGCTGACCGTCGATGAGTTGCGCGCGCATATGCGCGAGAACCTGGCGAGGGAGTCGCGCGCCGAATATGATGACAAGTATTACGAAGAAGCCCTTGAGAAGATCAAGGCCATCGCAACCATCAAATACCCGCCGCAGGTGCTCGAACATGAAGTGGAGCATGTGCTCACAGATATAGAGAGCCGCCTGAAATCGCAAGGCATCGAAAACATGGATGCCTACTACAAGATGATCGAAACCACCCCTGAGAAGTTCCTCGAAGAACAGGCCAAACCGGTGGCGCAGCGCCACCTCGAACGCAGCCTGATCCTGGACGAAATTGCGCGCGTCGAAAAGCTCACGTTCGACGAGCAGACGCTCGACCAGGAATTCAGACGGGCCTGGGCCGGGCTGATCAGGACCGACCCTGAATTTAACAAGCGCACCAAGGGCGGCACCAAGCCAACGCGCGAGATGGTTGACGCCGTCGCCATGGAGTCGGCCAACCGTCTGATGGCCGGCATGGCATTGGGCAAGATCAAGGCCATCGCCAACGGCGAAGTCCCCGAAGGGGGCGAAGTCCCCGAAGGGGGCGAAATCCCCGAAGAGGGCGAAGTCCTCGCAGTGGGCGAAATCCCCGCAGAGGGTGAAGCCCCCGCAGCAGGAGACGAAGTCCCCGAAGCCGTTTCGGATGAAGCCGCCGTAGTTGTCGACGAGGAAAAACCCGCCAGGAAGGCCCCAAAGACCAAAGCTGCGAAAGCCGCCGAAGCTGAAGCGCCTGCCGAAGTTGAAGCCCCCGCCGCCGAAGGCGAAGCCAAGCCGGCTAAGAAGAAAGCCCCCGCCAGGAAGAAGTCGGAATAACGTATACAAGCCTGTGATGGGCCATTAACGAAAATCAAACACAAAACGTGTAAGATATACCCATCACAGTGACCCCTAAGGAGCTAATATGATCCCTGACTTCAAGAACCTCATACCCATGGTGGTTGAAACATCGGGGCGCGGCGAACGCGCCTACGACATTTATTCCCTGCTGCTCAAGGAACGCATCATCTTCCTCGGCACTGCCATCGACGACCAGGTTGCCAACGTGATTGTGGCGCAGCTACTGTTCCTCAACCACGAAGACCCCGAGAAAGAAATCCAGATGTACATCAACTCGCCCGGCGGACAGATTTACGCCGGCCTGGCGATTTACGACACGATGCAAATGATCTCCAACCCGGTCAGCACCGTGGCCGTGGGGATGACCGCTTCCTTTGGCACGGTCCTGCTGACCGCCGGCACAAAAGGCCGCCGCTATGCCCTGCCCAATGCCACCATCCACATGCACCAGCCGTTGGGCGGCGCGCAGGGTCAGGCCAGCGATATCGAAATCCAGGCCAAACAGATCATGGGCCTCAAGGCCCTGTTGAATGGCATCATGTCGAAGCACACTGGCCAGCCGTTGGATGTTATCCTGCACGACACCGACCGCGACTTTTTCCTCGACGCGCAACAGGCCGTCACCTACGGTCTGGTGGACCAGGTGCTGGTATCACCTGACAAAAAGTAACCGCACCAAAGCGCTTTCATCAGGGACGACGCAATGTCGTCCCTGATTTTTTACCCCGACTTGATGTCATTGTTATACTGAGTTGTCCGAGGCGAGTATACTCTCGCGAAAGGACAACCGATTATGGACGAAGAGAATGTAGTTTTCGAGTTTGAAAAATATCTGCAAAGACGATTTCCTGGGCGTCGAAC
>JBARBA010000598.1:0-2253 GCA_049792555.1 Anaerolineales bacterium | reverse complement strand
GTGCAATTGGTATCCGGGCGGAAGGCGGTGCTGTCATGGTAACTGATCGTGGCTGAATAAGGCACACCGGTCGGTTTCGCCGTAATGGTTGGCGTCAGTTCAGACGTGGCGCTGGCAAGGCTGAAAGGTGTATCCGACGGCTCCAACGTAAAGGTGGGGCGCGGTGTATTCGAAGGGCTGGGGACAGGCGTAACAGTCGGCGTCCAGATTGCGTCAAAGGTAAGCGGCGTCCAAGTAGGAGGGATGGGCGTCGGTAATGGGGTGTTTGGGGGGAAAGGATTCAGGTCAGAGTAGGGATTCGTAAACAAACTCCAGGAAACGCCGACCACACACAGCGTGCCAACCAGCATGACAAGCGTCAATATATTCCAAACCAGATCGGGGTCAGATTTTTTGCGGCGCGGGGTGTGCTGCTGGCCGAAATTATCAAAATTATCCATTCGTCCGTCTCTCCTATCGATTACTTTTGAGCCAAAACGATGCTGCTCTGCTGGCGGCGATTTGCGATCCACTCATCCAGGGCGCGGGCCTGAAGGGTCAGGGTTTGATCGGGCGAGAGCGGGCGGGCAGGCTGGCGCTCGATCAATTCCAGGATATGAAAACCGACTTTATCTTGAATGATGGCGCTGTATTTGTTCGGTTCCAACGCAAAGGCGGCATCTTCGATCGATTTTTCTGAAAGATAACCGCGAGGGATCCAACCAATATCACCGCGCGTCACCGGGTCGACCTGGGCAGCAATGGTATCAAACTCGGCCCCGGTCTGCAGCCTGTCCCAATATTTTTGGGCGTTGGCTTGATTATAGAGCAAAATCTGGCGGATGTGAACCTGCTCTGCGGTACTGGGAACGCCTGATGTGATTTTGTCGCGCATCCAGGCCGCTGCGGCCTCGCGCCTTAAGGCTACCCGGAAACTTTCTGCGGTATATCCGTGGGCCTGCTGCCAGGCTGAAAGCTTATCGGCTCCGCCCAGTTTGGCCGCCAGCGCATCGATACGCGCCTGCAACGCAGCGTCATCGAGCGTAAACCCGGCTTGTTGCGCTCCCTGCGCCAGTAAAAGCTGCGAGACGAACTCATCGGTCACCAGCCCGGCGGCAGCCTGTTGGTCGGTGACCGGTTTGCCAAGCGCCTTTTGAGAAGCCTGGTAACGGGCCAGCTCGGCGTTAAACTCGTCGAGCGTGATGGCCTCGCCGTTGACGGTTAACGCCGCCGGAAGCGGCGTGGCTGTCGGCGGGACTGGCGTCGAGGTGGGCGGAATCGGCGTCGGGGTGGCGAACAAATCTGCTATGCCTGAACAGGCCGTCAGGGATAGCAGTACAACGATGATCATCAATTGTTTTAGGGTATGCATCGCACCGATTATACCCGTCGCGGCCACAAATACCCAAGTTCGGGCGCGATGTTGCGTTTTTTGTATCCTACCCACAGGGGGCCTTCGGCTCCGGGCATTATATACCTGTAAAGCGAGCAACATCTTTACGGAACAGGCGTAGCGGGTGGCGTTAAATAAGATGCAAAAGTTTTCATGTCTACGCCGTAAGGAACGGGCCGTCGCCAAAGAAGATAAATATTATTGGGGCCTTGTTCCAAAAATACACCCAGGGCCAGACCGGCGACATAAATCTTGCTGACCTGATTGATAATATCGATCGAATAGTTGCCAAAGGGGTAAGCAAAAGTATCCACCTTGACCCCCAGTTTGTTTTCAAGGTTTGTTTTTGATTGAGTCAACTCCCAGTCTACAGATGCAGATTGGGTCAGGTCGGCGTGAGTCATCGAGTGGCTGCCCACTTCCCAACCGGCGGCGATCAACTCTTTGATCTGGTCGATGTTCATAAATCCATCCGAGCCGAGCCGGTTGCCGACGAGGTAAGCCACGCCGACAAAGCCAAATTCCTTCATAACCGGGAAGGCGGTTGTATAAACGGTAATATCGTTGTCGTCAAAAGAAATGACCACCGGTTTTTCGGGGAGCGGCGCGCCAAAATCGATGGCCTTGACCAGCAAGCTGATTGGAATGGGCGTATAGCCTCCGTCCCTGAGCGCCTGCATTTGCGTGCGGAAATCATCGGGCGCGGTGAACGTCTCAACGGCGACAGCCGGTATCGGCGGCGGCACAACCTGGATGCGGTGGTAAAGCAGGATGGGACAGATGATGTTCCCCGGGCCTTTCATGGTGAACACCGGGGTGACGGTTGCCGTCGGACGCAAAGTGAGCGTCACGGTGGGGGTCAACGTCACAGTGGGTATGGG
>JBARBA010000597.1:0-2048 GCA_049792555.1 Anaerolineales bacterium | reverse complement strand
ATGTATTCCGGGTTGTGGAAGCCCATGCTGTTCTCAGCCGAGACGAAGTCCCACATGAACTGGGCCTTGCGGTGCATCTGGCGCGCCTCGTCGAGCAGCTTCGCGTCGGCTTTGGGGTTGGCGGTTGCCGTCTTCAGCGCATTGATCGCATCGATCAGGGCGTCTTCGGTGGATTGCTTGGTATCGAAGACCTGCTTCTGAATATCCTTGACGCGCCCAACGACGTAATCCACGTCGGTATGGCACTGGCCGCAGGATTCCTGCGGGTTGAGCAGCGGGCTGTGTACATCGTGCGAGGAGTATTTGGCAGCGCCGTCGCGCACGTAGGGCATATGACAGTCGGCGCAGGCCACGCCGGCTTTGTAATGGGTGCTGTCGGCGGTGAACATCTCGTAGTCGGGGTGTTGCGCTTTCAGCATCGGCGTGTTGGTTCCAGGGTAGGTCCAATCACTGAACTTGATTTGGTTATAGTAATCGACGATATTTTCAATGCGCGTGCCATCCGCCCACGGCAGAGTCAACACCTTCTTATCGCCGACGAAATAATATTCCACGTGACAGTTGGCGCACACGGCAGAGCGCATTTCCTGACGGGTGAAAGTGCGCCAGTCCTTGCCTTCGGCCTTGAACGCGGCGTCGGTGGCGGGGTTGGTGATGATCAGGCGCATCGTGCCCGCTTCGTGACAGTTGGCGCAGCCGATCGGGTTGGTGAGCTTGGGCGTCATCTGGTTGAAAGACAGCGCGTCGTAAGCCTCCATGCCCATCTGCGCCCACAGCGCCGGGTTGTCGGACGATTTGCACGAATAACAGGTGGCGTGGTTATGTTTCGGGTCGGCGTCGTTCAGGTTGAGACGTTTCGTGGCGCGCACGTCGATCAGGCTATTGGCGTGGCCGCGCTCTTCGTTGTAGTCCTTGCTGAACGGATACCCGGCAAACAAAATCACCTGGCGCGGGTCTTCCAGCAGGTGCGAGAACTTTTCCGAGCCGCCGTAGGTGGTGCGGACGTTGTTGGTGGCCGTCTTCTGGAACGAACTCCACTGGTTGGGGAAGTTCAGCCCCCATTTGGCCGAATCGGGTTCCATGGGTTTGATCTCGACAATCGGCGCAATGGCGCGTTGCTGCAAGGGCTGGTTTTTGGCAAAGACCAGCACGCCGGTCAGCATGGCGGCCAGGATAAGGATGATCCCGACCAGGATCAGGGTGACGTGTTTATTCATGGGTGGCTCTCCTGTTGATTCGGATAAATGGCGGAGTCTTGATAGGGGTCGATCGAAATACCGCGTTGGCCGTGCGCCACCGAACGATGGCAGTCCCAACAATAGCGGTCAAAAGGCTGCGCCCCCATCACAATGTTCTCGACCGTGTCTTGGTGGCAACGCAGGCAATTTTCCTGCACGATGTCTTTGCTCCCCTTCGTTGCGCGGATCATGACCGGCGTCTGCCCGGTGGTAAAGATGAAAACGTCGTGCATGCCCGACCGGCCCTTTTCGAAATAATACGAAAACACATTCCCGTGCGGCAGGTGGCAATCGACGCATTCGGCAAAGCGCTCGTGCGCGCCGTGGAACCAGTTCTCGTACTGCCCATCCATCACGTGACAGTTGTTACAGGTCGATGGAGACGTGCCCAGGTAGGCGAATGCGTTCGTGGTGTACGTGAACGCGCCGAGCGCAACAACCAGCGCGCTGATGCCGATAATGAGAGCAAGCCTGGACGACATGGTTTCACCTTCATACCCTGCGGGCATTATATGAGAGGAAATTAATAGTCCGACCATTCTAACAATTTCCATCGAATGGATTAGGAATAAATGTCACAAGAGTTGTCATATCTTTGTCATCTTTGGGGATTTTCCCGGGACGTACGCTCGATTCCCCGTAGCCGGTATACCGTTAAATAAAAAAATCCCGCCCGGATGCTGCGGTGTCACCACACTTAAGCGTGGTGGGCAATCGGGACACGGAATACACGGGAGAACACGGAAAAAACCCCCTTAAAAAACTAGCAGAATCCGTGCAACTCCGTGTAATCCGTGTCCAAATCGTTCT
>JBARBA010000596.1:0-15592 GCA_049792555.1 Anaerolineales bacterium | reverse complement strand
GGCTGAACGACAGCACGTAAAGCTGGTAGTCCACCGGTTTGGTCAGGTAGGTGGCGATTGAGCCGTCTTCGATTTCGCGCGCGATCTGCCAGTCGGCGAAGGTCTTGAGCAGCACAAAGACCGCGCTGCCCACCGCAACGTAAATGAAGGTATCGTTGAAAGTCAGGCCGTGGATGGTGGTTGTGTTCTGGTAGATGCTGCGCCACAAGAAATAAGCAACGCTCATATAGATGATGTTGCTTAAGATGGTGAACAGAAACCCAAAGCGGTAGACCAGCCCAATGGTGAGCGAGCCGCGCATCAAGGCGAAATAGCCCCTCATCCCAGCGCCCCATCGTAGACTTTGCGCACCACCTTTTCCATCGAAATCTCGACGATGCGCACATCCGAGACCGCAAAGTTGCCCATCACGAAGCTCAACACGTCGGCCAGCGGGGTGCGCGCCTGGTCGATGGTCACGTCCGTCCAGTGGTCTTCGATCTCGGCCACGCTGACGCCGTCCCCGTGTCCGAAGCGCTCCGCCAGCCGGTTTTGCAGTGTATGCCGCGTGGTCTCGTTGAAGCCGTCGATTTGCAGCTTGAGCGTGCGGTAGGCCCCAAACAGCGCGTTGACCTTTTTGATGCCGCCGTCGTACAGGATTTTGCCCTTGTCGATGATGATGATGCGCTGGCACAGCGCTTCCACGTCGCCCAGGTCGTGCGTGGTCAGGATGATGGTGGTCTTGCGCGTCTGGTTGAGTTGCTGGATCACGGCGCGGATTTTGGCTTTGATCGAGATATCCAGGCCGATGGTGGGTTCGTCGAGGAAGACCACCTGCGGGTTGTGCAGGAACGAGGCGGTAATGTCGCACAACATGCGCTGGCCGAGCGAGAGCGTGCGCACCTGCTGGCCATACAGCGCGCTCAGGTCGACCAGGTCGTTGAACATGCCCATGTGCGCGTCGAAGGTCTTTTGGTCGACCTTGTAGATTTCTTTCAGGATTTTGAACGACTCGATCACCGGCAGGTCCCACCACAACTGGGTGCGCTGACCAAAAACGACGCCCATGATCTGCGCCTGGTGGATGCGGTTGTCGTACGGCGCCAGGCCGTTGACCAGGATTTCGCCGCTGGTGGGTTTCAGGATGCCGGTCATCATCTTGATCGTGGTCGATTTGCCCGCCCCGTTGGGGCCAATATACCCGACGATTTCCCCCGCTTCGATGTCGAACGAGATGCCGTCGACGGCGTTGACCGAACGATAATCGTTCGAGAACAAATCGCGGATCGCGCCGCCCAGGCCGGGGTGGCGCTTCAGGATACGAAAATGTTTATGCAGGTCGTGGATGTGGATCAGGCTCATGGCAGGGTGTCCCGGTATGGGATGGGTCGGAAGGCAGATTCTATCATACCCCTTATTTGATGGGCGGGCCTGGGTAGGGGCACGCGGGGGTCTTGCAGATCTTCCGGCCCGCCCGAATCCGCCGCGCCCCGACGATCATCAATAATCAAAATGACGCCATGCGCATGGTTTGGCATAATGACAAACACCCCCAATAGGACGTTTTTTGAACCGTTTGGCGAGCCGTTCCCATTCGCGTTCTGCGACTTTTCCCAAATCGTTCAAGACCATCTCCCCATTCACCACCTCGCCAAACAGACACGTCCGGTCGTGCGTCACCATCGTGATGTAATACCCGCCGGGCAGGGTGTAATCGTATCCCGGCAGGCGGATGGAGCGACGATGGTGTTTCTTGGGGTCGTATTTGGATGGCATGGTTTTATTATATCGCAGGGGCACGGTTGCAACGTTGGGGCGCCGAACCGACGCCAAACTGTGTATCCTTCGTCAAGGAGAATCAAGATGACTTTACAAACAAGTGGCGTCAGCATTTCTCACAGTGAAGTGACCAGTATTGCCGCCACCGGCTTCTGGCTCTTGGTGGAAGACGCCGAATATTTCGTGCCGCTGGACGATTACCCCAAATTCAAAAAAGCCACCGTGGAACAGATTTACCACTTCCAACAACGCGGCGATCAATTCTATTGGCCCGCCCTGGATGTGGATATTGACCTGGCAGCCTTGAAAGAACCCGATCGTTTTCCATTGAAATTCACATAGGGGAAACGCCCGGCAGTTGCAAAGAGAGCCGTTCAAGTGAAATCTTGAGCGGCTCTCTTTTTGTGTTCAACCCTGGTCGAGGTTTCCATCGAGCCGGTTCCGTATGACAGTGTCACGTGAGTAAAATTACTTGACCCCATCCCTTTCCGCGTCTACAATTCAGGGCGTTCAGCCCCCCGCAATCGCACGCTGCTTATTCGCGTGACACTACCCAGGAGGATCCCCATGTCTGATTTCCTTTTCCGCGGCAGCCTTGCCGACCTTGACCCCGATGTTTATAAACTGACCCAGCTCGAAGCCGAACGCCAGGCCCGCAAACTGATCCTGATCGCATCTGAAAGCCAGGCCCCGCTGGCCGTGCGCGAAGCCATGGGCTCCGCCTTCCAAAATATTTACGCCGAAGGCTACCCGGACGAAGAGACGCGCCGCATGTCCGATCAGGAAATCCTCGATTACCCGCGCCGGTTGGCGCATTACCGGCGCTACTCTGACCCGCGCCATTACAAGGGCGTCGAATACGCCGACGCCATCGAAGCGCTGGCGCGCCGCCGCTGCGCCGAGGTCTTCGCCGCCAACGGCGTGACCGCCGACCAGATTTTCGTCAACGTGCAGGCGCTTTCGGGCGGCCCCGCCAACAATGCCGTCTATCACGCCCTGGTCGCGCCCGGCGATACGGTCATGGGCCTGAGCTTGCTGCACGGCGGCCATCTTTCGCACGGTTCGTCGGCCAACCGTTCTGGCAAATACTACAAAATCGTGCATTACAAGGTGGACGAGAACGAACGCCTGGATTATGAAAAAATCCGTGAGCAGGCACTGGAAGCCAAACCGAAAATGATCATCGCCGGGTACTCGTCCTACTCCTGGGTACCCGATTGGCCCAAGTTCCGCGCGATTGCGGACGAAGTGGGCGCGTACCTGCTGACCGATATTTCGCACATCGGCGGGCTGGTGGCGGCAGGCGTGGCGCCTTCGCCGGTGGGCTATGCCCATGTGATTACATCCACCACCCACAAGACGCTGCACGGCCCGCGCGGAGCCATCATCCTGACGACCGACCCGGAACTGGCGAAGAAACTCGACAAGGCAGTTTTCCCCGGCGAACAGGGCGGCCCGCACGTGCAAATCTTTGCCGCGCTGGCGCTGACCTTCAAGCTGGCGAAAACGCCGGAGTTCAAGCAACTGCAACAGCAGACCGTCAACAACGCAGTGTCCATGGTCGACCAGTTCTCGAAGCGCGGTTTCCGCATTCCGTTTGGCGGGACGAACTGCCACCTGATTAACATCGATTGCAATTCCATCAAGGGGCCGGACGGCACAACCTTGAGCGGCGACATGGCCGCGCGTATCCTTGACCTGGCCGGGATCGTCGTCAACAGCAACACCATCCCCGGCGACCGCAATACTGCCAGCGCGAGCGGCGTGCGTATGGGCACGCCCTGGGTCACGCAGCGCGGTTTCGACGAAGCCAAATCGCGCGAGTTGGCCGATATTATTTCCGATTTGCTGCTGGCTTGTGTGCCGCACAGCGTGGATACGCCGCGCAAAGGCCGCGTCCGGCGCGCCAAGATCGACTTTGGCGTGTTGAACGATGCGCGTTTGAAGGTGCGCAAGCTGGCCGATGAAGCCGGTGTGGACTTTGCGTATGAGAAGAGCGGGTATCCGCATTATTATTTTATCGACGACGCTCCCCGGAACGTGAGCGCCGGCATTACGGTGGTATTCGATCTGCGCGGGGAGCGCGTGCGCCAGCTTTTGGATTACGCCGTTTCGTCCGATTTATCCGTGCTGCAATCGGGCAGGACTCAACCGACCCGCATCGTTACTCCTCAGGGTGAGATCAAAGCTGCGTTGACCTGTGTGAATGACAACTTCTACCAATTGGACATCGCGGCTGAAAAGGTGACGCTGGCGGCAACCTGGTTTAGGGACCTTTCGGATGGGTTTGTTTCCATCGATAGCGACCCGCTGCGGCGGGCGCCGGGGCCAATCGTCGTGGCGGACGCGAAAACAGAAAGGCGCACGCGGCCCGTGCAGGATTCGCAAACGGATCCGGGCAGCGAAAAGCCCTGGTTTATCGGGATCAAGGATACGGGGGGAAAAGAGTCCCTGCCGGAATTCCAATGGGCTGAACCCGCCGAGGTTGCCCTCAAACGCACCAGCCTGTACGACGTCCACAAATCTTTGGGCGCGAAATTGGTTCCATTTGCCGGTTGGGACATGCCGGTCTGGTATTCGTCGGTGGTCGAGGAACACCTGGCGACGCGCCAGGCGGCCGGGCTGTTCGATGTGTCGCATATGGGTGTGTACGAGATCAGCGGCGCGGGCGCGGCATCTTTCCTGGATAGCGTCTGCGCGAACGATGCGGGCACGTTGCTGCCGGGCGAGAGTATGTACAGTCATTTCCTGACGCCCGATGCCGATGTGATCGACGATACACTGGTCTACCGGCGCTCTCTACAGGGGCCGGGCCACCTGGACAGGTTCCTGGTGGTGGTCAACGCTTCGAACGACGATAAGGCCCGCGCCTGGCTGGAAAGTGTGCGCGACGGCAAGGTGAAGATCGATAATGCCCATCCCCAGGCGCGGGCGTATGGCTACGAAGCCGATATTCGCAATTTGCGCGACCCGGATGCCGGCGAAGACATGCGCGTGGACATTGCCTTGCAAGGCCCGAAGAGCCGCGATGTGCTGCTGGCCCTGGGTGTGGACGCGGAGACGCGCGCGCGTATTATGAAGCTCAACCGCACCGAACTGTGCGATGCCGTTGTGGGTGGATATGACTTAATCGTCTCGCGCACCGGTTACACCGGCGAGAAGCTGGCCTTTGAGTTGTTTGTGCATCCCGAGCGCGCCGCGGATTTATGGAACGCCATTTTGAAATTCGGTGAGCCGTTTGGGGTTAAGCCGGTGGGGTTGGGCGCGCGCGATTCGCTGCGCACGGAGGCCGGTTTGCCGCTGTATGGGCATGAGATGGGGCTGGGGTCTTTGCCGGTCGGTTTACCCTACCCCCTGCGGGGACGCAGCGGGCACGATGTCGATATGATGACCGACGGGAGGGATTTGGGCGTGGCCGATGGCGGGTTTGGTTCTTATGTGAAGCTCTACAAGCCGTGGTTCATCGGGCGCGAGGCGTATATGGCGCGTGAGAAGACCCGCAAGGGTGTGGTGGCGCGCTTCCGTTTCGACGAGCAGCGCGTGCGCATGGCTCACAACGGCGACCCGGTGGTCAACGCCGAGGGCAAGCCGATTGGCTGGGTGACATCCTGCGCCATTGACGGCCAGCGCTTCCTGACCGGGCTGGCTTATGTGGAGTTGAAGTACGCTGTCGAAGGCACGCCGCTCGGTATCCATCAGGGCGCTGCAATGGATAAGCCCGCGACGGCGGCCAAGGTGGTTAGCAGGTTCCCAAAATAAGTAGCGGAGGGGAAGCGGATAAACGGACATAGCGGAGGCTGCCAGGACACGCTTTTCTTAAAGTCATTTTTATCCACGAAGTACACGAAGAACACGAAGTTTAAAATCTTTTCTTCGCGCCCTTTGCGGACTTTGCGGTTCGATTATCACGATTTTTGGGCGAATGCTCTGACTTTAAGAAAAGCGTGGCCGCCAGGAGCGCTAACCTTGCGCAGATGGCATCGCCCGCCCCCGTCAGGGGGCGCGGTTCGAAAAAAAGCGCAGACAGGGAACGTGCTCGGTAGAATTGCTGTAAGTGGGTCAGGAAGTTTGCAGGGATGAATCTTTTTCGGGCGGCAGTTGCGCAAGCGGCTGCCGCCCGTTTGCTGGTATTCAACCGGCGCTGGCAATCCCCGGCGCTGCCAGATTTGAAGCGCATCAAGCGCCCAGCCTGACTGGCAACCTGGAAATAAACCAATCGGCCCGCTCCTTTGGTACAATGGCATATACACCGGCAGTTTATTCCCCACCGTCCTTCAAAAACCAGGAAAGCCCATGCAAAAAATCTGGCCGTTCAGCTTGAATGTTCTGTTCTATGCCGCGATTGCCTTTGTCATGCCCTTTACCGTGCTCTATTATCAAAGCCTGGGCCTCGGCGGCGCGCAGATCGGCATCCTGGTGGGGCTGGTGCCGCTTGTCACCATGTTCGGCGCGCCGTTCTTCACGGGGCTGGCCGACGCCACGCAGCGCCACCGGCTCGTGATGGGCGTTACCATGTTGATCGGATGCATCGCAACGCTGCTCGTGCCGTTCTTCCCACAGGTTGCGCCGACGATCCTGTTGATCTTTACTTTCAATATCTTCTTCTCGCCGGTTGGGGCCTTTACCGATAGCGCCACCCTGTTCATGTTGGCAGATAAAAAGGAAATGTACGGGCGCGTCCGCGTCGGCGGGACGCTTGGTTTCGGCCTGGCGGCCATCCCTGCCGGGATTCTTATCCAAAACTTTGGGCTGAGAATGGCCTTCTGGGGCAGCGGCGTGCTGTGTTTGTTGGGAATGCTCGTCAGCCAGAAGCTGACCTTCGGCTCGGCGGTCAAAGGAACCGCCGCCCCCCGCAGCGGAATCCGTATCCTGTTGACCAATCGGCGCTGGCTGTTCTTCCTCGTCCTGGCGTTTGCGGGGAGCATGGCCATGGCTTCCGTCAACAGCTATTTGTTTTCCTACATGAAAGAAATCGGCGCAGATGGGAACATGATGGGCTACGCCCTGGCGGTCAGCACCATCTCCGAAGTCCCGATCCTGTTCTTCGGCAACCGGCTGCTCAAAAAGTTCGGCGCGCGCAAACTGATGGCGCTGGCCATGCTGATTGCCGGCGCGCGCTTGCTGGCCACAGCCGCATTCAACACCCCCATGCTGGTGCTGCTGATCCAGTTTGTCAGCGGCTTAACCTTCCCGCTCATGTGGATGGCAGGCGTTTCGTATACGGACGAAAACGCCCCGCCGGGCATGAGCGCCACAGCGCAGGGACTTTTTAACGCCGTCGTTTTTGGGTTCGGGACGGCCATGGGCGGTTTCCTGGGCGGCCTGCTGCTGGGAAGCCTGGGCGGGCGCGGCATGTATTTCGTTTTTGGGATCATCGTGCTGGTTGCAGTCGCCATCGTCACGCCGATTGAAAACCGCATGTCTATGGAACGACAGATACTCCCCAACGATATTTAATGGATGGCAAACGCGCCACGCACCTTTTAGGTGTGGCGGCTCTCTGAGAATTAGCGTGGTATCCCCCCATATCTGGAGCCCAACCCGTATGTCGGGATTAATCCCGACATACGGGTTGGGGTGGATCACGGAGATTCCCAAAGAGACGTCATGTCTGCTTGACACCACGAAGCATGAAAATGGGCTATTTCCAAGACAGCCAGTGTGGCGCATTATTACCAATTTAATTTAATGGATCGAAGGAGCACAAAGGATGAGCACGCAAGAAATTCCCCATTATCGTAAAGTGAACGACCTGTTAAGCCTTAGCGGGCAGCCAACCGAAGAACAATTCAAGTCCATCGCCCGCGAGGGGTTCAAGGTTGTCATCAACCTGGCAACCGATAATCCGCGCCACTCGCTGCCTGATGAAAGGGGCGTGGTGCGCTCACTGGGCATGATTTACTATCACGTCCCGGTTGACTGGGGCTACCCAAGCGAAGACGATTTCGAGTCTTTCGAAAACGTTTTCAGGCAATTCTCCAAAGAGAAGATGTTGATCCACTGTGGGTCCAACTTGCGGGCCACCGCGTTTTATACGCTCTACGCCTTGAAACACCTGGGCTGGACAGACGCCCAAGCCGACGAGTTCATGGCCCCCATCTGGCAGGGCAGTCACTATCCGGTCTGGGACAAATTTATGAACCAGATGAAAACCGGCATGAAACGCGATGCCGTATAAGTTCGCAACCGGGCAAAGCGACTATTCGGATTTCTCCAGCGGACGGGTCTTTTACAGCCTGCCGGGACATCCCGCTTTCCCGGTGCGGCTGGCCAGCGAAATCTTGCAGCGCTGCCTGGCGACCCGCGCGACGACCGCCCCTTGCCTGCTGTACGACCCGTGCTGCGGCGCAGCCTATCAACTGAGCGTGCTGGCCTGCCTGCATGGGGACAGGATCGGCGAAGTGATCGGCTCCGATATCGACGCAAAAGCCGTGGCCCTGGCAACGCAAAACCTGGGGCTGTTCAGCGCCGGCGGCCTGGAGCGGCGCGCCCGTCAAATCGCCGAAATGCTGTCGCTGTACGGCAAAGCATCCCATCAGGATGCGCTTGCCAGCGCCGGGCGTTTGCGTGAAAGGCTGGCGGGGCAGCCTGCGCCCAAGACAAGCGTATTCCAGGCCAGCGCGCTGAACGGGGCCGCCCTGCGCCAATACTTCGATGGCAGAACAGTCGATATCGTCCTGACGGACGTCCCCTACGGTCAACATTCCCAATGGCAGGATGCGGGCGGGAACCCCATCCACGCCATGCTCGCAGCGCTGCTGGGCGTGTTATCGTCCACCGGCGTTGTGGCAATTTCTTCTGATAAACAGCAAAAGGCTGCGCACGAGCGCTATCAACGCATCGAGCATTTCCAGGTTGGCAAGCGGCGGGTGGTCATTTTGAGACCGATATTTTGAGATCGAAAGATTGATCGGGAGCCAGCCAAGAAAAAGACCCGGCAGAGGTTTTTGGGGGTGTATAATTTAAGCAGAGACCAATATGAACCGGCGAAAGTTTATCGAATATGATCCGAAAATCAAGCCGGGCAAGCCTATTGTCAAAGATACACGCGATACACAGAAAGCAAAAGACGATGTCCACTCAGGTCGAAGCATTAATTAAACGCAATCTCTTTGCGTCGGAAGAAGAAGCGCTTCATGAACTGGTGCGCGATTATGTCCTGCGCCAGATGTCTGTGTTGGAACAGCAGGCGCTTCAATTCGAACGCAAATACGGGATGAATTTTCAGCAGTTCGACCAATACCTGCATGAACGCTCCCTCCTGCTTGAAAACAAGGAACTCCCGGATGTTCAACGCAAGGCGCTAAACACTGCCATCATGCTGGAGGAGGAAGACTGGCTGGATTGGAAAGCGGCGCGTGAACTATTGGAAAACTGGCTGGGGCTACGCCAGGAGATCGGGGCATGACCACTTTACCGGCCATGCTGGGGGCGCTGACGGCGGTACTGCAATCGCATCCCTTATGTGGGCGGATAGAGATTCTTGAAACCAGGGAATTTTCTCCCGCCCAATTCTATTTTAAAGTGCGCGCAGAACTCCCGCAGGGGCACAAACTTCAAACCCGCGTTTATTCCAATTTTGGGCATATCGATTACGCCTACCAACTTTTCAAAGAAGGCGCGCCTCTTTTGCGTTGGGACAATAAGGAAGAGTTTCACTCCGTGAAAACTTACCCTCATCACCATCACGATGAGCGGGGAAACATCCGGCCTTCACCATTAACCGCCGATCCGCAGGCCGATATTGTGCTTGTCTTGCAGGAAATCGAAAAATTTCTGGCCGGGCGCTAACATTCCTCGTCGTTCTTCGAAAAGAATGACATTCTGATGACAAATGGCACGTGCAATCAGCCCTGAAAATCAGTATCCTATTGATAGTATCTTCGCTTTGATCGGTGGGAAATGGCGCGAGTATCTTTTCCCAAAAACATCGAAATTGGATCGAGCATAAAAAGATTGGATTTGCGCCAGCGCGCGATCAGCACATAGCCATTGATACAGTCTGTAGGCTGCATGATCCCCCAAAGGGCGTCTTATACAGTGTAGCGGCTGCTCCACGAAATAGTTGGGCGCTGTGGCATATAAGACTGGTTTCAAAAGGAGTGAAATATGTCTGATAATATTTTATTCATTTGTGTGGGAGCAGCATTGCTCGGCCTTATTCCAGCAGCAATTGCTAGAGATAAGGGGCACAGTTTTTGGAAATGGTGGTCTTTAGGAGCGGCATTTTTTATTGTAGCTTTGCCACTAGCAATACTACTAAAGTCAGCATATGCACTTGATGTTTATAAACGAAAGTGTCCCTATTGCGCTGAAATGATATACCTTGAAGCTAAAGTATGTAAACATTGTGGACGAAATTTGCCACCTGCTTTCACAATTCCCCCACGATATAGCCTTGAACAGTTGCCATCAGCCGAAGCACAGGTTATTTTACGAAGGACGCCCGAACAAAATCTGAAGTCCGCTAGAAGTTTAATAGAGAAAAAGGTACATCATGAGGCAATAGCAACACTTCAAGCCATTGTTGAAAACGCACCTGCAAATAGCGATACATATCAACAAGCGTACATACTTTTATTCGAAATATTCAAATAATGTATTCATCAGCGAAAGGTTGAACACCCATTTTCACCGCAGAGTTCGCCGAGAACGCGGAGAAAACCCTGGCTCTTTGGGAATCTCGGTGAAGACTCCCATATATGGCGGCAATTCGTAAGTCGGATTGCCAATCCGACCTACATCTGGCGGATTACCACTTTGATTCCCAAAGAGCCAAAACCCTTCGAACTCTGCGCTCTCTGTGTGCTCTGCGGTATAAGGTTTTTGTTTAACCTTTTCCTGACCATTACAGAAATATTCAAATAATCTCTTTTTCGAGTGCGTTTTCAGCCACGGTAGTTGTGATGATTGCAGTTTGCGCCCAATTACAGATGTAATGGGAAGTCAGGGGTAGGAAGGGCATTTACATGCTAACATGATCGGCAGAGCGGTTGCCCGCCCCGCCGCCACTACCGAACCGGACATGAATAAAGACTGTTTGCCCCTGATCTGGCATAATGCTTTTCGGATGAAAAGCCCGGTGCGATAGTTCCGCATCAGCGCAGCAATCCCTGTGGGACGCCGGGATTTGTCCAGCAAGGGCATCTGGATCATATGCAGGGCTTGTTGCGTAAGTAACAGTCCTACCGCGATGTGCCGCTCATTTCTAAAGTTGAGCAATATGCAAAATCATCACGATAAGTTCATTTCACATCCACACAAAGGAGTTCGAGAATGAAACGCAGTTCGAAAATCAGCAAACCCGTTCGATATGTCAGCATGATTGTTCTGGTTTTGGCTTTTGTATTTGCGGTAAGTATCGCAGCCTCGCCTGCGAAAGCAGCAAGGTCGGTAAGCCAGACTGCCATATCCAACTATCTTGTTGCCCAATCCAATCCTGCATTGACCGATCAGCAAAAAATCAAGGCTGCCATCGATGCTTATTTTACAACGCGATACGAAGGGCAAAAGACCCTGCAAGTCCAAGAATTTGCTGCTGTTGTAAGCGATGCCAACCAAGTTTGGGTACAGAAAGAACAAGATAAACGTGATATTGAGCTTTACACTGCCAAACGTTTTGATTTGCAATATCTCAGTTACAAATACACGCTGAAGTACCGCGTGATCGCTATCAAAGGAAATGCTGCGACGGTATCGTTATATGAAAACCATGAAGTTGTGTTTAAGGCGCTTGCGCCTGTTATATCAACACTGAGCAACTTACAGCACGTTTTTACGCTTCAAAATAAAGGCGGCCAATGGTCAATCATTCAAGACCAGTATAAGGATGAACTTTCCGAGCAAATGGAAAATATGTCTGTCGAACAGATTAAGCAGCAAGTAGATGAGAATTACAATCTTTATCAGGCCCCCAATCGCCATGTTCTTGACACAAGTGAAGAAACTCCTCAAATTTCCAGTATCACTCCGGGTTTAACCACTGCAACATATAATCGCGCAAGAGCAGTTACTTATGCCGATAAGTGGGCAAATGGAACCAACCCGAACTATTATCCCAGGCAAATAATCAAGGGCGAAAGTGTAGATTGCACAGATTTTGTTTCACAAGTTATCTATTCTGGCATGGGTTATAACCCTGCTTATGTTCAAGATGGCATGTCCGTTTCTACGCCTGGCTGGTATTACACCTTCTCAACGCATGTTGGATCACTCCAATGGGTCAATGCTGTTGACCAATACAATTTCATCACAAGGAATACTTTGAGAAAAGGGCCTTACGGACGCGATACACAAGGCGCACTATGCCCTTTAGCAAATGGCGATGTTGTGCAAATCAAATATTACACATCTGACTTCGGCCACGAGGGAGTTATTGTTTCTTCACCCTTCCCATCCTGTAATAATCTACAGTTGTCCATGTATCAGATTGACGCCCATGATAATGACCGAAAACACTACCCGCTATCGGCGTGGGCAGGTTTTCCAATGAGATTCATCAAAATTAATGGATATCGAAAATAACATCAGCCTCTTCACAAAAGGCAATAACATGAAAAGACCTAATATCTACGTTCAAGTTTCTTTGGTTGTTCTCTGCGTGATTTCGATCTTCGCAACAGCATGTAGCTCAACTACCGCAAATCCACCGACGCTTGTTGTGACATTATCTAAAACGCCAACCGCTCAGACACTTTTGCCTACGGCTACAGCAACGAACAACCCACTCCCAGCCTGGCCATCTCCTACGCCTTATTATTCTGCGCCTCGTGATGAAGCGATGGATACGGCCTGTCGAATTACGATCAACCTGTTTTTCGGATTCAAACAAGGCGACGATATAGAGTTTTACCATAGCTTATTTACCAAAGACGCTCAGTACCGCGCTGATAGTGTAAAACCGCCGTTGGATGCGTCAATGATTCTTGACTTAATGCCTGCGAGCGAAGAATGGTTGCAGGATTTTCCAGGTACACCCATGCCCGGCACGATTTTCCCCGAAAAACCTGACGAATACATTTACTATGTCAAGTTCACATCCATCAACCGGGAACAACCAGGCATCAATATAACCAGTCAAAGCTTTTTGCCGCCTGATTTTATGACCATAACAATGATTGTCGATCCAAATGCAGCAATTTCTTGTAAGATAGCAAATTATGGCAAGGGATAAAGATTCAAACCTTTCAGGCGCAATTTAAATTTCATTTCTCTATGGTCATCGGTTATTGCAGCTTATAGCGCAATGCTGTGTTTTGCCTGAAATTGGTTCTTGTGGCAACCCGCTGCTAAAACAAGCTGTTATTCTGCCCTACCGCACTACCCTCAGCCGTCATCCCTGCCATGCCCGTCCAAATTCCACCCTGACGATTTCAACTTCTACCGTAGCGATCCCGCTTCCATCCCTACCGATTGCAAATCCATCCGATCGAATGAAAAATCCATTCAATCCAATTCCAAATCCATCCGATGGAATTTCAAAACCATCCCTGCCGTTTCAAAAAGCTACCCTGACGGTTAAAATCAGCAGGGTAGCTTTTCCCCCACCCTCCCCTTGCGGGCTGCCAACCCTCAAGGGCAAACCCCCAAAAAGGAGACAAAATGGCGCAACGTATTGAAGCAATCAAGGCATATTGCCCCCGGCTCAACCTGGACACAGCAACCAGCGAGGAGCGTTTCATGGAACTGGTCACGCAGCGCACCACGCTTTCCCCCGGCGTGGTCAAAAACGTGCAGGAAAGTGAAATCGAAACATTAATTGGCACGTTGCAAGAGGGCCGCCCCGTGCATACCGGCATTGCGATCTACACGCCCAGCATCGGGCTGGACGGCGAACTTGAAGTCAACGTCAAGCTCGATGCGCGGGTGATCAATGCGCTCAACACCAAAGACAAATTTGAAGGCGAGATCGTCAACGCCGAGAACATCGGCAAATCCAGCGACGACCTGGTTGCGCTGTGGAACACTGCGCATCCCGATAACCCGGTGGCGTAAAACAACAGCGTTTCGAGAATGTCCAAAAGGCTTGCAGGTGAAAACCTGCGAGCCTTTTTGATTGCATTTGTTCCGCTTTTGTAACTGTTCAGGCTCTTGCCTGTTATGGCTCACACCTGCCCTCCCGAAGGACACCGGGACAGGTGTGGCGGGCGGTGCCAGGGAATAGAACGCGGATGACGCTGATCGGGCGGATTCACACGGATTCTTTTAAGTTTTACCCGCGAAAATCAGCTTAATCCGCCGAATCCGCGTTCTATTTCTTGATGGCTGAGTAGTTACCCTTATGTAGAAACAGTTTTTCCATGTACAATTACCATGTGCTGTGAAATAGTCTTGCGGGGACGATGTCGCCAGACTTGACCAGGCAGAGAAAATATCATGCAAAAACGAGAGCAAGAATGACACGAAAAATCAGCGCAATTCCAATCCTGTCCGCATTCGTCATCGTCACAGCCATCCTGCTCGGCGCTTGCGGCCCAAAACCAACGCCCACGGCAACCAGGGCGCCGACGGCAGTTCCCACTGCTGCCCCATCCGCCACCTTCATCCCGCCCTCCGAACGCGGCTTTGTCACCGTCCAAAACGGCAAGTTCATGCTCAATGGGCACTCCTACACCTTCGTCGGCACCAACTTCTGGCAGGGCATGAACCTGGGCATGCTCGGCTCCGACGGCGACCGCGCCCGCCTCAACGCCGAACTCGACCGCCTGAAAGCGCTCGGCGTGACCAACCTGCGGGTGATGGCCTCCTCCGAAGGGCCGAACAGCGAACCCCATCGCATCGTCCCGGCCCTGATGACCGCCCCCGGCGTCTACGACGAAAACGTGCTCGACGGGCTGGATTACCTGATCGCAGCCCTGGGCAAGCGCGGCATGCGCGCCGTGATGGTGCTGAACAACTACTGGCAGTGGTCGGGCGGCATGGCCCAGTACGTCTCGTGGGACGAAAAGAGCGCCATCCCTTACCCCGGCGATTGGGGCGTCTTCATGGCCTACGCCGCCAAATTCTATACCTGTTACCGGTGCCAGGCCTGGTACCGCAACCACATCCAGGCCATGGTCAACCGCGTCAACCGGTACACCCAACTGAAATACCGCGACGACCCGACCATCTTCTCCTGGGAACTGGCCAACGAGCCGCGCCGCTACCCCGACTACTGGATCGACAGCACCGCCGCCTTCATCAAGTCGCTCGACCCCAACCACCTGGTTACCACCGGCTCCGAAGGAACCCCGCCCGGCGAACAACAGGACTTCACCAAAACGCACGCCGGTTCGAGCATCGATTACGCCACCATCCACATCTGGCCGCAGAACTGGGGCTGGTACGACCCGCAGAACCCGTCGAGCTACGCCTCCGCCGAAGCAAAGGCGCGCAGTTACTTCGAAGAGCATGCCGCCAAAACGGCGGCGCTCGGCAAACCGCTGGTGCTCGAAGAGTTCGGGCTGGCGCGCGATTGGGAATCCCTCCACGACATTTACAACCCCAAGTCCACCACCGTCCACCGCGATCTGTTCTACAAAGCCATGTTCGACGAGGTTTACAAGTCCATGTCGGGCGGCGGCCCGGCGGCGGGCGACAATTTCTGGGCCTGGGCCGGCCAATCGCGCCCCGGCGACGCCTGGGTGGGCGACCCGCCGCACGAAACCCCCGGCTGGTACTCCGTCTACGATACCGACGCTGCGACCCTGGCGATCATCGCCGCGCACGTCGCCGAGATGAAAAACCCGGCAAAATAATCAGTTCTATGAGAACTACGCAGTCTGTCCCAACCCGTAGGTCGGGATTAATCCCGACCTACGGGTTGGCCCCCAAATAAGGGAGATATCACCTAGTG